>JAUYMC010000399.1 GCA_030699545.1 Gemmatimonadales bacterium
CGAGTCCCTCGCCGACCTGGTCCGACGCTGCAATGTTTCGGTCGAGTCGCTCGCCGGTCTGACCCACTACTTCGGTACTCCCGTCGAGTCGCTCGCCGGCTTGACTCGCCGCTTCGGCGTCCCCGTGGAGTCGGCGGGGTCGCTGGCTCGCCGCCTCGGAATGTCGGTCGAGTCGCTCGCCGACTTGGTCAGGCGGTGCGGCTCCCCGGTCGAGTCGCTCGGCGGGCTCCTCGGGTGGCGCGGCCTCCCCGTCGAGGCGCTGGAGGGGCTGGTTGCGAGACACGAGACGCGCGTCGAGACGCTCGCGGCGGCCCTCAGGCGCGCTGGGCTGCCCCAGGAGGCGCTCTCCGGTCTGGTCCGGTCCGTACGCGCGCCCGTCGAGTGGTCGAGCCTCGTGGCGGCGCTGGCGCGGCGACACGGCCTCCCGGTCGAGGTGCTGGCGGACCTGGTCCGGCGGTTCGGCGACCCCGTCGAGTGGGCGTCACCCGTCCTCCCGCCGACCCCGGAGCCCGGCTTCTTCCCGCAGCCCGGGGGAGGGGTCGCGCTCCCCAAGCGCAGGCGGCCCTGGCCCACCATGTCGGAGCCGGTCGTCCTGGCGGGGCTCGTCCTCGCGCCGCCCGCGAGCCTGCGCGGCGAGGCGCTGGCGGAGCCGGACGAGCTGTTCGGCGAGGAGGGGGCGCTGCTCGGACTCTCGTGACCGGGCCGCGCTATAATGGCGGGGTGGAGGACACGCCATGAGACGGTTCCGGAAGTTCCTGTCAGAGGTCTGGCGCGTGCGCTGGATGCTCGCCTTCGCCCTCGCCATCGTCGCCGTCAGGGCCTACGGGTTGCTCCCCGAGGAGTCGGTGACCTTGCGGACGCTGTACCGCCCGGCGATCGGCGCGATGGGGTTCGTCGTCGCCCACGTGGGGTACCAGCAGAGTTTCCCGTACCTGGACATGCGCGACCTGCTCCGGCGCGCGCTCGGTTCGGGCGGCGGTCAAAATGAGCTGCTCGCCGATCGGTCCACGGCCGCGGTCTTGTTTCTCGGCTCGTGCATTCTTCGGGGCGCCATCTATGCGGCTTTCGTGTTGGGCGCCATGTTGGCGATATAGAGGTAGCATGACCGCACGAGAGTGGGCGACGACGGAGCGGTGCTTGCGTTGCCGGTGGACCGGCATGTTCCCCCCTAAGCCAGCGCAGGTTCACCACTGCCCGCGGTGCGGCGGCTCCGTGGCCGAATACGCCCACGGCGTACAGGATCGTCCGGAATGAGAGTAGCGATCCGCGTCGTTCTCGCGCTCCCCACCCTCGTCGCGCTCGCCTGGCTCATCGCGGGCTGCGGCGCGCCGCCCCAGTCACCGCAGCCTCGTCCGGCGGTAGCGGAGGCCGCCGCGTTCACGACCGTCCCGGGCGCGCCGAAGGGGGTGCCGGTCGAGGCGGTCAGGTACTTCCGCGCCATCGTCAGGGAGGCGGGGTACTACTGGGGGCTGTCGGCTCCGACCCCGACGTTCTTCGCCCAGGTCCACCAGGAGAGCCGCTTCCGCGCCGAGGCGAGGTCGAAGTACGCCGCCGGCCTGGCGCAGTTCACGCCCCAGACGGCGGCGGGGATGCAGGCGCAGTACCCGGACCTCCGCGTGCTGTGCGGCGAGGGTTCCGGCTGCGCGCTCGACCCGGGTTGGGCGATCCGCGCGATGGTCCTGTACGACCGCGCGCTCTGGCGCGGACGAGCCTTCGCCGCAGGGGACGAGCGGCTCGCCTTCATGCTGGCGGACTACAACGGGGGCGCGGGCTGGGTCAACCGAGAGCGCGCGGCCTGCCTCGCTGCCCCGCCTGCGGGGGAGCCGGGCGGGTGCGACGCGACGAGGTACTTCGGGAACGTGCGGGACTTCTGCGGGAAGTCCGTCCCCGCCCGCGCCGCGTGGGCGTGCGAGGAGAACACGAGATACCCGCGTGTTATAATCGTCACGTGGCGTCCTCTGTACGACCGCTGGCTGAACCGATGAGGAGACCGACATGGGGTGGTACGTCGCGCTGATCTTCGCTCTGGTCCTGCTCGTCGCCTACCACGACCGGGTCAAGGCCGCGGTCGAGTGGGCCGTCTCGCTGTTCCGGAAGGGCGCGTAGCCCGTGGGGGCAGCGCTCGCGTTCCTCGGGCCGCTCCTGAGGAAGCCCCTCGTGTGGGCGATCCTCGGCGGCGCGCTGCTGGCCGGCGCTGGGTACGTCTACCTCGCCCCGAAGGTCAGCGCGTGGCTCTCCGGGCGGTCGGGGCTCGCGCAGATCGACACGACGGTCCGTGACATCGGCGCGCTCCAGCGAGACCGCGCGGCGCAGGGCAAGGTGATCCGCCAGCTCTCCGCCGACATCGCCCGGCTTCGCCAGGAGGCCGCCGCGAGCCAGGCGCGGGTCGCGGACCTGCAGGCGCGGGTCGATGCCGCCAACGCGGCGCGCGCCGACCAGAAGCCCGTGAGGTCGCTTAGGGAAGCCAAGGAGGCGCTCGATGCGCTGTACCGTAGGTAAGGCGCTCGCCGCCGTCCTGGCGCTCGCCATCGTCTTCGCATCCACGCCCGCGTGGTCCGAGAACGTGGCCGAGGTCCGAACTGGAACGCCGGCGCCGTTCGACGGGGTCCTGATCGACCTGCCGGTCGCGGAGAAGGTGGTCGAGGACGCGCGCGACGCCCGGTCGCTCCGGGAGGTGAACGCCCTCCTGGCGAAGCAGGTCGAGGAGATGCGCGCGGCGACCCGCCTCCTGGAGCTGGCGCTGGCGAAGGCCGAGGCTCGCGAGGAGCTCCGGAGGGAGATGGACGGGCGCGTGGACCTGGTGCTGGCGGAGTCGCGCAGGACGCTCGAGGACACGCGCGCCCTGGTCGTCTTCTACGAGAGGCAGATGGAGCGCATGGAGCGCCGGATGCTGGTCACCCAGATCCTCGGCGTCCTCGGCCCGCTCGGCCTGGCCGCCGCGTTCTTCCTGCGCTAGGAGCAAGACATGGACACC
>JAUYMC010000017.1 GCA_030699545.1 Gemmatimonadales bacterium
CGCGAGCGCAATGGCCAGCAGTGGTTCCTCGGCGCGATCACCGACGAGAACGCCCGCACGTTCGACGTGCCCCTGAGCTTCCTGCCGCAGGGTCGGACGTACGTCGCCGAGGTCTACGCGGATGGACCGGGCGCCCACTGGCTCACGAATCCGCTCCCGGTCGCCATCTCGCGGCACACGGTGACCGCCGCCTCCCAGCTCCGCATCGCGCTCGCGCCGGGCGGCGGGCAGGCGATCCGGCTCAGACCGGCCGCTCGCTAGCGCACCTCGAAACGGGTCTCGAGACCTTCCGCCGAGCTGGGGCCCACGAACAGCCGGAACGATCCCGGTTCGACGACAAATCTGCGCTCAGGTCCCCAGAATGCGAGGTCCGCCACCGCCACGCGCAGCTCCACCGTGCGCGACTCTCCCGGCCGCAGCGTGACCCGCTGGAACGCCTTCAGCTCGCGCACCGGCCGCGTCACGCTCGCCACTTCATCACGCACGTAGAGCTGAACGACGGTCGTCCCCTCACGCCGGCCCGTGTTCGCGATGGTGACCGACGCGCGCAGCGTGTCGCGCTGGCCCAGCCGCGCCGCCGCCAGCTTCAGATCGCGATAGGCGAACGTCGTGTACGACAACCCGTACCCAAATGGATAGCGCGGCGTCACCGGCACGTCGATGTACTTCGACGTGAACTTGTCGCTGTCGGAGGGGGGTCGGCCGGTGTTCCTGTGATTGTAGTAGAGGGGGATCTGTCCCAGCGTGCGCGGAATCGTGACCGGCAGCCGGCCGCTCGGGTTCACCGTGCCGAACAGCACGTCCGCGATGGCGGAGCCGGCCTCGACGCCGAGGAACCACGTCTCGAGAATCGCCGGCACGCGCTCGGCCGCCCACTCGAGAATGAGCGGCCGGCCGTTCATGAGAACCAGCACCACCGGCGTTCCCGTCGCGTGCACCGCCTCGAGCAGGCGCTGTTGCACGCCCGGGAGGCCGAGCGAGGTGCGGCTCGCGGCTTCGCCACTCATGTCGTGCCGCTCGCCCAGTACGACGATCGCCACGCCGGCGCGGCGTGCCGCGGCGACTGCCTCCGCGAATCCGGCGGTCGCGGTGTCTTCGATCGCGCAGCCCGCGGCGTGGAGCACCTGCGCGCTCGTGCCGACGTGCGCGCGGATGCCCGCCAGCACGGTCACCACGTCCTGGCGCCGCCCCTGCGCGTGCCAGGGGCCGAGCGGCTCGAGCTGGTTGTCGGCGAGCGGGCCGATCACGGCGATCGTCTGCGCGCTGCGCGCGAGCGGCAGCACGTTGCCCTCGTTCTTGAGCAGCACGATCGACGCGTGCGCCATGCGGCGGGCCAGCGCTCGTGCTGCGTTCGCATTTGGAGCAGGAATCTCCCGGTAGGGATCGGTGAACAGGCCGAGCCGGACTTTCGCGCGGAGGATGCGCTTCACCGCTGTGTCCACCACGGCCAGCGGGATGCGGTTCGCGCGCACCAGCGCCGCGAGCGAGTCGAGGTAGATCCCGCTCACCATGTCCATGTCGACGCCGGCGGTGAGCGCGAGCCGTCCCGCCTCGGCGCGCGAGCCGGCGACGCCGTGTTGCAGCAGCTCGAGGACGGATGTCCAGTCGCTCACCACGAAGCCGTCGAAGCCCCACTCGCGGCGCAGCAGCGTGTCGGTGAGCCAGGCGGAGCCCGAGGCGGGAACGCCGCCGATGTCGTTGAACGCCGTCATCACGCTGGCGACGCCGGCGTCCACCGCCGCTTTGAAGGGCGGCAGGTAGATGTCGCGCAGGGTGCGGTCCGACATGTCCACGGTGTTGTAGTCGCGGCCCGCCTCGGCGGCGCCGTAGGCGGCGAAGTGCTTCACCGTCGCGAGCACATGCTCCTGGAAGCCGCGCACGCGGGCGGCCGCCATCACGGAGCCGAGGTAGGGATCTTCGCCCGAGCCCTCGGCGATGCGGCCCCAGCGGGGGTCGCGGGCGATGTCGACCATGGGGGCGAACGTCCAGTTGACGCCGGCGGCGCGGGCTTCGCGGCCGGCCATGCGGGCGGCGGCCTCGACCAGCTCGGGGTCGAAGCTGCTCGCTTCGGCCAGCGGGATCGGGAACGTCGTGCGGTAGCCGTGGATGACGTCGAGGCCGAGGAGCAGCGGGATCTTGTGGCGGGCGGCGAGGGCGGCTTGCTGCGCCTGGCGCGCCGCCTCCCGGCCGTGGACGTTGAGGAAGCCGCCGGCGAGGCCCCGCCGGGCGAGGTCGAGCTGTTCCCGGTTGGCGCGCTGGTTGGCCGAGGGGAGGTGCAGCTGGCCGAGTTTTTCTTCGAGGGTCATGCGGGCGAGGAGCGAGTCGAGGTGTTGCGCGGGGGTCGCCGCCGGCAGCGCGGCGGTGAGGCAGCCGACCAGAAGCACTCGGATGAGCGGCGCGCGCGACTCACACATAAGGATTAACTCTCAAGAACGAGTGGATGGGACTAGCATCCGCGATACCGCTGGCGGAGAATGTACAGACGAAATTGCCGACCCGTCATACACCGGAGGCTCTCTGATGCGACTCGCGCTCACCGTCGTCCTGGCGCTCTTCCCTCTGTCTCTCGCCGCGCAAACCACGACCGGGACGGTGCGCGGGCAGATCACGGATCAGAATGGGGCTCCGCTGCCCCGCGCCGAGGTGCGCGCGACGAACGTTGCGACCGGCGTTGCCCGAACGGCGGTGGCCCAGTCCAACGGGGCGTATGTGCTGCCCGGCCTCGCGCCGGCGACCTACGCTCTCGAAGTGCGGCGCATCGGCCACGGTCCGCAGCGCCGTCAGGTGGACGTCCGGATCGGCGCGACGCTGACGGTAGATTTTGCGCTCCAGGCCGGGGCGGTCGAGCTCACCGCGATCACCGTGGAAGCGGGTCCGGCCGTCGAGATGCGGACCTCGGAAGTCGCGACGAACGTCACACAAGAGCAAATAGAGCAACTTCCGAGTCCGAGCCGGAATTTCCTGGACCTCGCCGCCCTCGCGCCGGGCGTCACGATCACAGAAGACCGCATCAACTCAGGCAGCGGCTTCAGGACGTTCTCGGCTGGCGCGCAGAGCGCGAGCAACGTCAATCTCTTCATCGACGGCGCGAGCCTAAAAAACGATCTTACCGGTGGCGGGGTCGCGGGTCAGGATGCCAGCCGCGGCAATCCGTTTCCGCGTAATGCGATTCAAGAGTACCGCGTAGTTACTCAGAACTTCAAGGCAGAATACCAGAAGGCTTCGAGCGCGATTATCACGGCCACCACGCGGAGCGGCGGCAATCGCTGGTCGGGAAACGCGTTTGCTGGTTATCAAGACAAGGGATTGCTGGCGCTGGACACGTTCCAGATTCGCGACAAGAACGCCAATCCAGCCGGCTTCAGCAAGCCCGATTATAGCCGGTACCTCGCCGGTCTGAGCGTCGGTGGTCCGCTAATCCGGAATCGGCTCTTCTTCTTTGGCTCCTACGAGGGGAACTACCAGAATCGCGCGAACGCCGTCAACATTACGCCACCGACAGGATTTCCGGCCCTCGACAGCGTCAACCTTACTCAGTTCAATGGCACCATCACCTCGCCATTCCGCGAAACGTTGTTATTCGGCAAGCTGACCTACTCCCTTGGCAACAACTCGTCCGTGGAGGCTAGCTTCAACAACCGGCACGAAACCGACGTCCGTGACTTCGGCGGCCAGACCGCTGCGCAGGCCGCTCTGAACTACCGGCAGGACATCGCGCTCGGAATCTTGAAATACAGCTATTTCAGCGGGGCGTGGCTCAACGAGGCCAGCGTTACCTACCAACGCTTCCGGCGGAACCCATCGCCCGACAACTCGGACCTTCCGTCACGGGAATTTCAGAATGGCACTGTGACTGGCTGCTGCTCCGGAATCGGTCGGATCGGAAGTTTCCTCAGCATCCAGGACTTTACGCAAAAGCGACTGGGGTTTCGAGATGACCTGACCTACACA
>JAUYMC010000023.1 GCA_030699545.1 Gemmatimonadales bacterium
GCCTTCCAGGCTGGTGTTGCCGCTCTCGAAGCGAAGGTAGGTGCCGCGCGCGCTCAGGTGCGTGCCGCGGCGCTCCCAGCGGAACTGAGGCGTCAGCGACGCGGCGGTGGAGCTGAGAAAGCCGTCATAGCGCACCAGCGAAAAGCCGGCGTCCAGCGTGGCGCTGAGTTGGGCGGCGCACGGTCGCGCTGCGCCCAACGCGCCCCCCCCGATCCCGACGATGAGCGCGAGCCTCCTCACCGGCGCAGCGCGATTACGGCCGGCCGGGACTGGCGGTGCGCGCTCCCGCGTTGACGCGCACGGTGGCGGCGGTGGCCGGCGACGCGCCGAGGGCGATGTCGCGCTCGACGGCCCTGCGAAATTCGATCAAGTCGGCGTCGCGGGCGGTGGGTGCGAGCGCCAGGACCGCGGCGGCGGCGCTGTCGGCCGGAACGCCGCCGGTGACCAGGTCCGCCATCACCGCCAGGGCCATCGTCAGCGGCGGCCGGCGGACTCCGTGGAGGCGCCGCAACACATCCGTGGTCGCACCGGCGCGCAGCGCGGCGGCTCCCGCCTCGAGCTCGGGAGCGCTGGCCGACTCGCCCAACGCCAGGCGCGCGCTGCCGAGATCCTGGGCCAGCCGGCGGACGGCCGCGGTGATCCGGGTGCCGGGCGCGCCTTTCGCGACTCCTTCGAGGGCGCGCTGCACGAGCGGCTCGACCGGGAGTCCTGCCCGCTGCGCCGAGTCCACGAGAGCGGCCACGATTTGCCGCGTTTCGGGATCGAGGCGCGCCAGTCGCGGATCCTGCGCCGCGAGGATCGAGGGGACGCAGAGCAGCAACAGCCACCATCGGATCATGAGCGTTCCACGGTCAGGACCGAGCTCGGGGTCCCGAAATCATCATCCTGGGCGGCCGGTGCTCGGGGATCGGCCCGCCATTCCGCGCCGTCCACCAGAAAGGCGTACCGGTAGCGACCGGGCGCGAGCGGCAGGACCGCGGTCCAGGTGCCCGCCGTGCGCCCGCCGCGTGCCGTCATCGGTGTGCGGTGCGGGTCCCAGTCGTTGAAGTCGCCGACCAGCGACACGGAGGCGGCCTGCGGGGCGACGAGCTCAAAGCGGAAAGCGCTGGCGGTTCCGGCACCGGTCAGCCAGGCTCGTCCGATGAAGACGGTGGCGACGACGGCCGCGATGGCGAGCCAGGGCGCGATGGTTCGCCGACGCGGCGTCTCAATCGCCGCCATGACGCGGCGATCGAACGTGGGGTCGATCGCCACGGGCCGGCGCAGATGTCGCACGACCCGATCCAGCGCCTCGTCCCGATCCTCAAACATGCTCGGCCTCCCTGAGCAACATCTGCAGCTGCTCGCGTGCCCGCTTCACCCGCATCTTCAGCGCCGAGACGCCGGCGCCGGTCAAGTGCGCGATCTGCTCGTACTCGAGGTCCTCCACGTGCTTCAGCAGAAACGCTTCCCGGTGCTCCGCGCTCAACCGCGCCAGGGCGCGCTCGACGGCATCCTCGAACTCCGTGCGCTCCGCCGCGTCGGGACGGCTGGCGTGCTTTCCGTTCAGCGCCGCCTCGTCGTGCACGAACAGCCGGCGCCGGCGGGCCGCCCGCGCGCCCGTGGTCCGGCAGCGGTTGACGAGAATACCGTACAGCCACGCCCCAAACCGCGCCGGATCATCGCAGCGGGCCAGCGACCGGTAGCCGCGTACGAACGCATCCTGTAACGCCTCTTCGGCGTCCTCGCGATTCCCGATCATGTGGCGGGCATAGCGGCCCAGCCGGTCGCGATAGCGGGAGACGAGCCCGCCGTACGCGGCGGTCTCGCCGGCGCGCACCCGGCGCACCAGGTCAGCGTCGCTCGTCTCCACCTCTTCTATACCCATGCAGGCGCACTCGCGTCACACCGTGAACCTTCCCTGTGACGCCGCAGCGGGTCGCAGGGTATTCCCTCATGACCGAACGTTCAATGATACCTGGAGGAGCCAGTCATGCGCGTACGCGCGACCATCCCCATCCTGGCCGGTGTTGCGCTGCTCGCCGCGGCCGCGAGCGGCTGCTACCAGGACGAGTCCAGCGGGCCCGGCAACACCAAGCCCATCGCCAGGGTGCTGCTCACCGACGCGCCGTTCCCATTCGATACGGTCGAAAGCGTCAACATCTACATCGTGAGCGTGGCCGCATCCGTCACCGCCGACACGAGCGAGCCCGGCGGTCAGGAATGGATCACGATCACCGAGCCCAAGCGGCAGGTGGATTTGCTCACCCTGCAACAGGGGACCACGACGCTGGTTGGTGAAGGAGAGTTGGACGCGGCGCAGTATCGCGCTATTCGCGTGATCATCGATACTGACTCGTCGAACATCAAGTTCATCGACGGCAGCGAAGCGACGGTGGATTGGGGCGGCCCCGCTCTACAGTCGATTCACGCCTTTGTCGAGGCGGCGCTGGCGATTCCCGCAGGCAGCGTCTCGGAAATCGTGATCGACTTCGACGTCGGCCGCAGCTTCCATTGGAACGACCTGGGCGACAACGCGTTCAACTTCATCCCCTGGATCCGCGCCGTGAACGAGGCGGCGACGGGCTCCATTGCCGGCACCGTACAGGGCGATGCGACGCCGCTCGCGAACGCCATCGTGACCGCGTATGGCGCGACCGAAGGCACCTGGATGATCCGCTCGACGGGAAAGACCAACGCAAGCGGCTTCTATCGCCTGGCGTACCTGTTGCCCGGCACCTACATCGTGCAGGTGGACCCGCCGTCGCCCGGTTTCGAGAGCAACCTCGACTCGAGCGTCACGGTCGCCGTCGGCCTGGAAACGCCCCACCACGTGAACCTGGGCAACTTCAACGGCTCGATTCTGATCCAGGGAGCTCAGTCCATGTTGCTGGGTGCCACCAACGAGCTGCAGGCATTCGTGGTGGATGCCGATCATCAGCCGGTCGCCAACCCCACGGTGCTCTGGCTGAGCCTGGATACGGGCGTGGTGGCGGTGACGGACAGCGGCCGTGCCGGCGAGCTGGCGTGGGTGACCGCGCGGGCCATCGGGAGCAGCCGGATCACGGCGACGAGCGGCAGCCTGAGCGACACGCTGACGATTTTCGTGGCGCCCGACAGCTCGGGTGGGCCGAGCGGGCGCGCCGTGCAACTCCAGCGCCGCCGCTAGACGAAGTCAGAACACAACGGGGCGTCGCGGCCGGGTATATTCTCCGCGCCGTGACGCCCCCTGCTGTTCCCGCACACCATCGCCCAGGCGCGCGCGGCGTGGCACGCGGCGGGTCTGCCCCCCGGCGGGTATCGGCAGCTCGCGCACGGCGAGACGCTGACGCTCTAGCCGCTCCGTCGTCGTGCCGGTAATTTCGCGCTCTCTTCTTCCCGGAGTCCCGCTCGTGAGTCGTGCCGCGCCGTTGCTGCTCGCTTTGGTGGCCGTCGCCGGATGTACCCGCCCCGCTCCGCCGGTCACACCCCCCACGCCGGTGATGGAGACGCCGCGGCGCGTCGCGCTGATCACCGCTCCGCAGGGCGACGCCGAATGGAACGCGCTGGGCGATGAAGCGGCGGCGCTGCTGGCGCAGTATCTCCGGATCAAGACCACCAATCCCCCGGGCAACGAGATCGTCGCGGCGCGCTGGCTCGCCGATCTCCTCCGCCGCGAGGGCATCGAGGCGCGGATCTTCGAGCCGCGGCCGGGGAAGGCGAATCTCTACGCCCGGCTACGCGGCGACGGCAGCGCGCGGCCGCTGATTCTGCTGAACCACATGGACGTGGTTCTCGCGTCACCGGAGTACTGGCAGGTCGATCCGTTCGGCGGCGTCGTCAAGGACGGCTACGTCTGGGGGCGCGGCGCGCTGGACATGAAGGGTGAAGGGATCGTGCAGCTGATGACGCTGCTGGTCCTCAAGCGCGCCAAGGTCCCGCTCCAGCGCGACGTGATCTTTCTCGCGACGGCTGACGAGGAGATCGGCGCGGGCGTCGGCGCCGCCTGGTTCGTCGAGCATCACGCCGACCTGATTCGCGACGCGGAGTTCTTGCTGAATGAGGGCGGCACGACGCGGGCGAACGGCCGCGGCGGGGTGGACTACTACGGCGTCGGTACCACGGAGAAGTCGCCCTTCTGGCTCGACATGACGGTGCGGGGCACCGCCGGTCACGGCTCCCGTCCGACCCCCGACAATCCGGTGCATCGGCTGATCCGGGCTCTGCAGCGCGTCGCCGACTGGAGCGGGCGCTCGCCGCTGATCGTGACCCCGGTGGTGGACCGCTACTTCCGCGATCTCGCGCCGCTCGAGCGCGACACGCTGGCGCGGCGCTGGTTCGCCGACATCGGCGCCGCGCTCCGCGATACGATGGCGGCGCGCGTGATCACCGCCGACATCACCTACAACGCGCTGCTGCGCAACACGATTTCCATCACCGGATTGAAAGGCAGCGACAAGACCAACGTGATTCCGCCGCTCGCGACCGCGGCGCTCGACGTGCGGCTGCTCCCCGGCCAGGAGCCGGCGGCGTTTCTCGCGGAGCTGACGCGGGTGATCGCGGACACCGCGGTGACGCTGCGGCCGCAGGGGCCGAACTGGTCGGCGACCGAGAGTCCGGTGGACACCGAGCTGTTTCGCGCGATCGTCGCGGCGGCGCGCGCGCGCCACCCCGACGCCGTGGTGACGACCCCGATGTTGGCCGGGTTCACCGACAGCCACTACTTCCGGCGTTTGGGGATCGCGAGCTACGGGATCGGGCCGTTCCCGCTCACGCAGGCCGATTCACGGGGCGTGCACGGGAACGACGAACGACTGAGTCTCGAGGCGATCCGGTTTGGCGTGCGGTTCTACTACGACGTCGTCACCCGGGTGGCGGCGCGATAAGCGCCGCCGCACCGGTGTCTTCTTGGTCCACGGCAGCACCCAGGGCGAGCGCGTCGTGTCGGTGCCGACGACGGCCGAGACCCTGCCGGTCTCCGCCGCGAACGGCCACTGGAAGAACTGCGTCGCGCCCGCCGCGCTTCGTGATCATGGACGACTCCTCGTGAGGGTTGGCAGGTCCGGAACGAACCCCGCGTCGTCACACTAGGCCTCCCAGATCACGCGCCCGTCACGCGCTCCGCGCCAGCAGTCATGCGGTCGCAAGACGGACGACGAACGTCACGATCCGCCGTTCCGATGTCTGCGGACCAACCCTCACTGCCCGCTCGACGTACTGGCCCCCGGCGCCCGCGGTTTGGCCTGCTTCACATACCGATCGAACCACTCGATCATCTCGGCCAGCGTGTGATGCACCGATTCCCGCGCGGCATAACCGTGCGACTCATGCGGCAGCATCACGAGGCGCGCCGTCCCGCCCATGCCCTTGATCGCCGCGAAGAGGCGCTCGGACTGGATCGGGAACGTCCCGGAGTTGTTGTCCGCTTCGCCGTGCGTCATCAGCACCGGCTCGTTGATCCGGTCCGCGGCGACGAACGGCGACATCGTGAGATACACGTCCCGCGCCTGCCAGAACTGGCGGTCTTCGTTTTGGAAGCCGAACGGCGTCAATGTGCGATTGTAGGCTCCGCTGCGGGCGATCCCCGCCCGGAACAAATCGCTGTGGGCGAGCAGGTTGGCGGTCATGAAAGCTCCATAACTGTGCCCCCCCACGCCGATCCGGCTGGAATCGGCGACCCCGAGATCCACCACCGCCTTCACCGCCGCGCGCGCGCTCATGACGAGCTGCTCGACGTAGTGGTTGTTCGCCGTATCCCCCCCGAGGATCGGCATCTTCGGATCGTTGAGGACCGCGTACCCCTGCGTCAGGAAGAAGAGATGCGACGGACCACGGATCGAATTGAACCGGTTCGGGGTCGCGCTCACCTGGCCGGCGGCTGCCGCGGAGGCGAACTCGGTCGGGTAGGCCCACATGACGACGGGCAGCCGCGTTCCCGGCGTATACCCGGGCGGAAGATAGAGCGTGCCCGACAGCGGGACGCCGTCTTCCCGCTGGTACCGGATCAGGCGCTTGTCGATGCCGGTAAGCTGGGGAGCGGGATCCTTGAACGCCGTGAGGGCACGGAGCGCGCCGCCGCCCCGCCGGCGCACCGTGCGCACGAAGTAATTCGGGGGCTCGGTTCGTGACTCGCGCCGAGTCACGATGCGCGTGGCGCCGCTGTCGAGCATCGCGACCACACTCTCGTAATGCACCGTGTCCGCCCGCCACAGCCGCTCGGTGCGCAGCGTCCGGAGGCTCAGCCGATCGAGGAACGGCTGGTCGCCGGCGGGCGATGCGCCGAACCCCCGGAGGTACATCCACTCGCCGCTGCGGAGCAGCACCTCTCCCCCCGCGGCATTCTCTCGGAGCACCGGGCTCCCGGGATTCCCGTACCGGTCTTCGGCGCTGCGGTCCCACAAAAGGCGCGGCGCGGCCCCCGGTCGGCTCGCATCGATGATCCACGCCGTGGTCCAGCGGCGCACGCGATCGTACTCGGCCGCGATGGCCACGCCGCCGGCGTCCCACACGGTCCCCGCGTAGCGCTCGGCAAAGCGCGCGATCTCGGTGGGTTGCCCGGTGAATGGCGCCGCCAACATGACCATCCGGTCGCGATGGTCCACCTTGCGGCGGGGGTCACCGCCGTCGAGCGCTTCCACCCAGACGAGCGTCGCCGGCGCGTCCGGACGCCAGGTAATGGACCGCGGCCCGGTGCGCACGCCGCGGATGGGGATTTCCTCCGCCAGCGGCAGCTGCGCGACGCGGTGCACGACCTCGCCCTTGGGCGTCCAGACCTCGATCTCCTTCGCGAAGCGGCTCGCCGGCACCTGATACGAGTAGGGCCGGATGGTGCGCGACACGAGTACATGGGCGCCGCCCGGCGCGATCGCCACGTCATCGAAAATGGCCGGACGGCCGAGCCACTCGCGCGCGCCGGTTGCGGCATCCACGATGCCGAGCTGCGCCGTGAAGTAGTGATCGAACAGCGCCTCATCGAGGGCGTTGCCAAGGAGGTCCTGGAACGTGGGGGCGGGCGCCGCCCGTCCCTCCGCCATTTCGATCGTCGGACCGACCGGCGCGCGGGGCGGCTCGGGTGCGGGACCGCGACCCGGCGGGATGAACCGGCACAGCAGCCGCGCGCCGTCCGGCATCCATTGACAGGGTGAACCCTCCGTGGCGTTGAGGACGGGCTCGGTGAGTGCGCGCGCCCGACCGGTGTGGGGATCGGCGACCCACAGCACCAGTCCAGTCTCCCGGGTCTGCACAAAGGCGATGGCGCGGCCGCCAGGCGCCCACAACACGAACGAGAATGACGCCGGGCCATCGACAGGGATGCGCCGCTCGCTGCCATCGGAGATGCGCTTGAATACGAGTCCCGTGCTGTTCCCCGCCAGACGAGGCCCGTTGGTCACGGGGTTGATGCGGGCTCCCGCCAGCCGGAGCATCGGCTCCGCCAGTTCCGCGATGGTGGGCATGCTGCGCTGTTCCATCAGCAGGAGCCACTGCCGGTCCGGCGAAACGCGGGCCGCGGGCAGCGGCGGCGCGTCAAGGACGTCGACGACGATCTGGGGCGGCTTCTTGTACGGGGTCTGGGCGGCGGCCGACGTGGTGGCGCTCGCCACGAGCAACAGGAGAGCGAGGCGATTCATGGGCTGCTCGAGAAAGGAGAAGGCAGGAAACGTGTTGCGGGGTCGGCGCCCCCGCAACCCTACGTGACCGAGACCACGAACCGGACAATCAGCCGCTCGGCGCTCTGCGGACTCACGGTGCAGAAGCACTCCCGGCCGATCAACCGCTTCACGCCGAGTACTTCAGCCTCAGCAATGCCCGCGACGTCGCGATAGGTGATCTCCACCGTCTTGCCGTCGATCACCCGGTAGCTGACGGGACGACCGTGAAGCCGATGATGGGGATCGATGGCGGCGAGCCCATTCCCGAGCCGCTGCTGCAAGTCGTTCAGGAATTCGTTCATCGCGGATGCCGAAGCACGGCGGCCGCGTTCCGACGCATCCCCACCGCTCCGGGACGTTTGAAGGGGGTGTCGCCATAACGGCGGTCGAACTCCGCTTCGTCCATCTCAACGACCGCGTCCAGATCGGGAACGGCCACCTCCTCCCGCGCGGCGAATCTCGGGTCGGCGGTCGATCGGGCAAAACTCACATTCCACGGACACACGTCCTGGCAAACGTCGCACCCGAACACCCACTCGCTCAGCGCGTCCGTCTGCTCGGCCCTAAACTTTCCGCGGTGCTCGATCGTGAGGTACGAAATGCAGCGCCGGGCATCCAGCTCGTGCGGCGCGGCGAACGCCCCCGTCGGGCAGGCGTCCAGGCAGCGGCTACAGGTGCCGCACCGGTCTGCCTCGAACGGCAAATCGGCGGCCAGCTGGGCATCGGTCAGCACAACGCCGATGAACGTGTAGGACCCGATCTCGGGGTGGATGAGCATCATGTTCTTGCCGATCCAGCCCAGTCCGGCCCGCTCGGCCAGCTCTCGCTCCGGGACGGGTCCGGCGTCCACGTAGCAGCGCGTCGCCGCGCCCGGCGCGACGCCGCGGATCGCTTCAGCCAGTTGCTCGAGGCGCTCGCCGAGGACCTCGTGGTAGTCGGACGACCAGGCGTACTGAGCGACTTTGCCCGACACCGGTGCCGTCGATGCCGAACCATGGAAGTAATTGGTCAGGGTCACGACGGCCACGCGCGCCTCCGGCATGATGCGTCGCGGGTCCTTCCGTTTTTCCGCCTGGCGGTGGAGGTAGGTCATCGTGCCGGCGTAGCCCGCCGCGAGCCACCGCTCCAGCTCCGGGGCGTGCGGGTTGGCCTCGAGCGGTGCGATCCCGGTGGCGGAGAAGCCGATGGCGGCCGCGCGGCGTTTGACTGCGGCGGATCGCGTGACCGGGGTCATAGGCCCATCGTTTCCCGGCGCCAGCGCGCGAAGTTCACGACGTCGGCGGCGGGGGGGACGGCGGCCTCATCCCCGTACGCGGTGAACATGCGCCACCGCATGTACTCCCGGGGCGGGAGCGGGAGAAATGGCGGCCGTCGCCACCAATTGCGCGCCCGGAAGCTCCAGCCGAGCCGCAGCAGATCGACCGCGAGACGGGGACGAAGCAACGCGTTCAGCCCCAACCGGATATACAGCGCGGTCCAACTCGCCATAGCCTGCATTCCTTCTCTAGAGTCACCGCCTATGACGCTTGCCAGCGGCCACGGGCCGGGTCTCGCGACGCGGGACCAGGCCGGGACGGCGCACCCGCTAGCCCGCTACCGGGCCGAGTTTCCGATCTTCCGGGACCGCGTCTACCTCAACAGCTGCTCGCTCGGCGCGCTCGGCGACCGGACCCGCCGCAAAGTAGCGGAATTCCTCGACCTCTGGCAGAGCCGCGGCGCCTCGGCCTGGTACGATGTGTGGGGTCCGGCCTGCGATGCGCTGCGCGGCCGCTATGCCGCGATCATCGGCGCCGACGCCCGGGAAGTCGCGCTCGCCCCGAGCATCTCGGTCGCCCTGAGCGCTTTCGCCGAATCGCTCGACTACGAGCGCCGGCCCAAGGTCGTCGTCACCTCACTCGACTTCCCCACGGTCGCCTACCAGTGGCTCGCCAAGGCGCGCCGCGGCATCGAGCTCGTGATCGTGGAAAGCCCCGACCGCATCAGCGTACCGGTGGAAGCCCTCGCGCGGGCGATTGACGACCGGACGGCGCTCGTCGTCACCTCGCACGTGTACTTCACGAGCGGCGCCATCCAGGACATCACGGCGGTCGCCGACGCGGCGCATGCCCGCGGGGCGCTGTGCCTCATCGATGCCTATCAGTCCGTCGGTCAGATCCCCGTCGACGTGAGGAGCGCCGGCGTGGATGCGCTCACGGCGGGCGGGCTCAAGTGGCTGCTGGGCGGGCCGGGGATCGTCTTTCTCTATGTGCGCGAGGAGTTGGCGCGCCGGCTCACGCCGACGGTCGCCGGCTGGTTCGGCCACCGCGACCAGTTCTCCTTCGATCCGCACCGGCTGGCGTTCCACGACGACGCGCGCCGGTTCGAGCTGGGCACGCCTTCCGTCGCCGCGATCTACGCCCAGCTGGGCGGCCTCGAGTACATCGAGGAGATCGGCGTGCCGGCGATTCGCCGCGTGACGGCGGCGCTGACCGAAGATCTGATCGCGCGGGCGCGCGCGGCGGGGTTCCAGCCCAACGTCGCCGCCGATTCCGCCACGCGATCGGCCATCGTGATGGTTCCGGTTCCTGATCCGGCGGCGGCGGTGCGGCATCTCGCCGCCGGCGGGATCATCGCCGACGCCCGGCCCGGCCATGTCCGGTTGTCGCCCTTCTTCTATAACGTCCAGGAAGACCATGTCCGAGCAGCCGAGCGCCTCGCCACGCAACCCACTCACTGAAGACGAGCAGTTACTCATCCCGCCGCAGTCCGTTCCGGTCGAGCGGCGGGCCTCGTTCACCAGCACCGATCCGTGGCGCGTGCTCCGGATCATGGGGGAGTTCGTCGAGGGGTTCGACACCCTGTCAGATGTCCGCAACGCGGTGACGATCTTCGGCTCGGCGCGCACCACCGAGGACGACGCGTATTACCAGGCGGCGCGGGAGACGTCGCGGCTGCTGGCGCAGGAAGGATTCGCGATCATCACGGGCGGCGGGCCGGGGATCATGGAGGCGGCCAATCGCGGCGCGGTCGAAGCGAACGGGCTGTCCATCGGCTGCAACATCGAGCTGCCGTTCGAGCAGGGCACCAACCGCTGGGTGCAGCGCTCGATCAACTTCCGCTACTTCTTCGTGCGCAAGACGATGTTCGTGAAGTACTCGACCGCGTTCATCACCTTTCCGGGCGGCTACGGCACGATGGATGAGCTGTTCGAAGCGCTCACGCTGGTGCAGACGGGGAAGGTCAAGCAGTTCCCGGTGGTATTGTTCGGGCGTCAGTACTGGACGGGGTTGGCCGACTGGCTGCGCGACCGCGTGGCGGGAGAGAACAAGATCGCCAAGGACGACCTCAATCTTTTCCTGGTGACGGACGACCCCAAGGAAGCGCTCGGGTGGATTGTCGAAGCGCGCGAGCGCCGCACGCGCGCCTTCCGGGCCATGAATCAGGCGAAACGATGACGCACGACTACCTCCGCGGACCGCGGATCGACCCCAAAGCGGTGACGGGGAAAGAGACCGTTGCCGACCTGGTGGACAACGCCTTCCTCGCGTACAACGCGGGCCGGTTGGGCGAGGCGTGCCGTCTGTTCTCGGGCCGGATGCTCGAGCCCGACGTGACGGTCGGCATGAGCCTGACGGGCGCGATGACGCCCGCCGGCCTCGGCATGTCCACGATCATCCCGCTCATCGAGGCGGGGTTCGTCGACTGGATCGTGTCGACCGGCGCCAATCTCTACCATGACGCGCACTTCGGATTGGGGATGGCGATGCACCGCGGGACGCCGTTCGCCGACGATGTCGCGCTCCGCGAAGAAGGCGTGGTTCGGATCTACGACATCTTCTTCGATTACGACGTGCTGCTGTCCACCGATCGCTTCATCCGCGACGTCTCCGCCCGCGAGGAGTTCCAGCGGCCCATGAGCACGGCCGAGTATCACTACCGGCTGGGCGGGTACGTGCGGGAGCGCGAGAAGGCGCTGGGCTTGTCGCGCAAATCGGTGCTCGGCGTCGCGCACGCCGCCGCAGTGCCGATCTACACGTCGTCCCCCGGGGACTCCTCGATCGGCATGAACGTCGCCGAGCAGGCGCTGAGCGGCAGCAAACTGCGTTTCGACGTCAGCGCCGACGTCAACGAAACCTCCGCGATCGTGTTCGCGGCGAAGGTGCAGGGCGGCAAGAGCGGCGTCCTGATCGTGGGCGGCGGCAGCCCCAAAAACTTCGTGCTCCAGACGGAGCCGCAGATCCAGGAAGTGCTGGGGATCAGCGAAAAGGGCCATGATTACTATCTGCAGCTCACCGACGCCCGGCCCGACACGGGCGGGCTGTCGGGCGCCACACCGTCGGAAGCGGTGAGCTGGGGCAAAGTCGATCCGGACAAGCTCCCCGGCACCGTCGTCGCGTATCTCGACAACACGGTCGCTTTTCCGGTCCTCGCCGCGTATGCGCTCGCCCGGCGCACCCCGCGGCCGCTCAAGCGGTTGTATGAGAAGCGCGAGGAGATGATGCAACAGCTCACGGAGTCCTATCTCGAGGCGAAGGCTGATCGCGACGCGCGCGCGGAGACCGCTTCTGGCGGACACTAACAGTAGCAGGACGAGCGGCTATGCCGTGTACGTCCTGGGTCTGCTGACGTTCATCAACCTCCTGAACTATCTCGACCGCAACGTCGTCTTTGCGGTTTTCGAGCCGATGAAGCGGGATCTTCAGGTCTCCGACGCGCAGCTCGGCTGGCTCGGGTCGGCGTACATCATCGTGTTGTCGCTGGCGGCCCTGCCGCTCGGCGTGATCGGCGATCTGCGGTCGCGGCGCAGCGTCATCACGTGGGGCGTCGCCATCTGGAGCACCGCCACCGCCGCGGGCGGCTTCGTGCGGCACTTCTGGCAGCTGTTCGCCTGCCGCGCGCTCGTCGGCTTCGGCGAAGCGGGGTACGGCCCCGCGTCGCAGGCGATCATCGCGCAGTACTACAAGGGCCGGCTCCGCGCGTTCGCCATCGGGGTGTACTCGGTCGGCATGGCGCTGGGCGGCGTCTTGGGGATCTGGCTCGGCGGTGTGATCGCGGAGCGCTACGGCTGGCGGTGGGCCTTCATCTGGATGGGCGTGCCCGGATTGCTGCTCGCCGTCCTCGCCTCACGAATCCGGGAGCTGGACCGGCGCCCGCCGCCGCCGGTGATCGAGACGCTGCGCAACTGGGGGCGCTCCGGAGTGCGGGGCGCGATCCGGTACTTCGTGCCGCTCGTCCTGTGGAGCGGCGTCGGCGCCATCCTGGCGGGCACGCTGGCCCTGTTTCGCGACACCCCATCCCCGCTCGACACGGCGGTTTTCGGGGTTTGCGTCAGTATCGGCGTCGCGTGGACCGTGTGGCGCCTCGTGCCGCTGGCGGTCCGGCGCACCACCGAAGCGGGAGCGGTCGCGGCCGGCGCGCTGGACGAATTTCAGCACGCCGCCGCGCTGGTGCTGCGCACGCCGACGCTCATCTGGGTGTTCGTGGGCGGGGCGATGGTCACGTTCGCCGTGAACGGCCTCGTGGCGTGGGCGGCGGCGTTCATGGCGCGGACCCACGGCTTCTCGGTGGCGCGAGTGGGGGCCGAATTCGGGCTGTGGGGATTGATCGGCGGCGTGGCCGGCGCCCTCTTTGGCGGGCGGCTCGCCGACCGGCTCCAGCAGCGTTGGCAAGGCGGCCGCGTGCTCGCCTCCGGCGCCGGCTTCGTGCTCGGCGGGCCGGTGTGCGCGGCGCTGCTGCTGGTGGACGACCTCCGCTGGTTCGCCCCGCTCGTCGCGGCGACGTATTTCCTCTACACCTGGTACAATGGTCCGCTCGTGGCCGTCATTCTGGACGTCGTGCCGTCCGCGGTGCAGGCCTCGGTGCTTGGCGCGTTCGTGCTCTTCTCCCATCTCGCGGGCGACGCGCTGGCGCCGCCGCTCATCGGCTATCTGTCCGATCGGACGGGCAGCCTGCGGACCGCCATGCTGTTGCTGCCGGCAGTGGGAGTGTTGGGAGGCATCGTGATTCTCGTGGCGCTGCGCACGGTGGGACGGGACATGGGACGGATCGGCACGTGAAAATCGCGGTCGTCTTCGACACGCCTCATCCCGAATGGGATGACGCGGCCTTCACGAAAGAAGTCGACGCGAAGGTCGAGGAGGCGGAGTACGACGTGGCGCGCGCGTTGCTGGCCGGCGGCCATGACGTGCGCATGATCGGGATCCGCGACGAGATCGGTCCGCTGCTCGAGCAGCTGGCGGCGTTCCAGCCGAAGCTGGTGTTCAACGGCGTCGAGTCGTTCCGCGGCCACGCCCGGCTCGAGTACGCCGTCGCCGCCGCGCTCGAGATGTACGGATACCGGTATACCGGCTCGTCGCCCGCCGCGCTGCTCGTGGCGCGCAACAAGTCGCTCACCAAAAAAATCCTGGCGTATCACGACATCCGCGTCCCCGCGTTCGCCGAGTTCCACGAGGGCGAAGACATCGTACGCCCCTCCGAGCTGCGGTTTCCGCTCATCGTCAAGCCGTTGCTCGAGGACGCGTCGGTGGGGATCGCCCAGGCGTCCGTCGTGGACGACGACGACAGTCTGGTCGAGCGCGTGGGCTTCATCCACAAGAAGCACCATCAGGCGGCGATCGTGGAGGAGCTGGTCGAGGGGCGCGAGGTCTACGTGGGCCTCATCGGCAACGACGAGCTGGAGGTCCTGCCGCTCACCGAAATGACGTTCGGCGAGCCCGAGACCACCGATCATCGCATCGCCACCTACAAGGCGAAATGGGACGAGGAATACCGCAAACGGAAGAAGATCAAGAACGTCTTCGCCAAGGGGGTGTCGGAGGAGCTCACGGTGCGCATTCGCGAGATCTGCACCACGGCCTTTCACGCGCTCTGGCTCCAGGACTACGGGCGCGTCGACGTGCGGCTGACGCATGACGACCAGGTGTACGTGCTCGAGGTGAATCCCAACCCCTTCATCGCCTACGAGCACGAGATGGCGAATGCGGCGGAGAAGGCGGGTCTCAAATACAACGCGTTCATCCAGCGCATCGTGGACGAGGCGATGGCGCGATGAGCCCGCGCGAGACGCCACGGCCCGAGCTGCGCTGCCCCACCTGTCACGCCGAGCTGGAGCGGTTCTGGGGTTTCTGCCCGAGCTGCAGCCGCCGCCTCGAGTGGCGCGACACGCAGCGGGAAACGGGCGTGGAGTGCGCCTACTGCGGCTGGATCGTCTCCGACACCTACTCCTGGTGCCCCTGGTGCGGACACGACATCCACGACAAGGACTCGAGTCCCAATCCGCTCAAGGCGCCCAAACCGTTCAAGTTTCACGCAAAATGTGATTGGGGCTGCGGCGGCGGCGTGATGTATCCGATGCGGTTGTGTCCGTGGTGCGGCCGCACGCAGAAATGGCGTTACGACCACTTCCAGAACGCCTGCCCGCACTGCGATCGGGGCGTGGATGACTGGATGGCGACCTGTCCCTGGTGCGGCGAGGACGCGACCGGCCGTGACCTGATCCCGCGGGCGCTGCGCCGCTCGCGGCGACTGCTCGTCGTGTCGCGCGTCCGCGATTGGCAATACCGAGTGATGCTGCGCCCCGGCGTCTCGGGCGTGGACCCGCGCGCCCCCAAAGTCATCGAGATCGACCGGCGCTACGTCACCGGGAAGCGGCGCCGCGACGAAATCTCCTGGAGCATGCTCACCGGCCTGCTGCTGCACGAGCTCGGCCATTCGTTCCTGTA
>JAUYMC010000043.1 GCA_030699545.1 Gemmatimonadales bacterium
AGCGGAGGGGCGGCCCTCTGGGAGCGGCTCCACGCCGAGGCGACGGCGATCTGGGAAGAAGACCGCGCGATGTGCCGGCGCATCGGCGAGCACGGCTTGGCGGCGATTGCGGACGGCGCCAACGTGCTCACCCACTGCAACGCCGGCGCGCTCGCCACGGGCGGGATCGGGACCGCGCTCGCCCCCATCTACCTCGCGCACGAGCAGGGCCGGCGGGTCCATGTGTACGTCGACGAGACGCGGCCGGTGCTGCAAGGCGCGCGACTGACCGCCTGGGAGCTGCGCCAGGCGGGCGTGCCGTGCACCCTCATCACCGACAGCGTTCCCGCCTCGCTCATGCGGCAGGCGAAGGTGGACCTCGTGGTGGTCGGCGCCGACCGGATCTGCGCCAACGGGGATTTCGCGAACAAGATCGGCACCTACGGACTCGCGGTGCTGGCGCGCCATCATGGGGTGCCGTTCTACTGCGCCGCACCGTGGTCCACCATCGATGCGGCGCTCGCCGACGGTGAGCGCATTCCCATCGAGCAGCGCGCCGCGGAGGAAGTGCTCGTGCTCGCCGGCCGGCCCATCGCACCGCCCGGCACGGCCGCGTTGAATCCCGCCTTTGACGTCACGCCCGCCCGCTACGTCACGGGCTACATCACCGATCGAGGCATGGTGCAGCCCCCCTTCGCGGCGCCGGCACGAACCTGAACCGCACGGTCCTGGCGCTCGATCAGGGCACCACGGGCTCGACGGCGCTGGTCGTCGCCGCCGACGGCCGCGTTCTGGGCCGCGGGTACCGCGAGTTCACGCAGCATTTCCCCGAGCCCGGCCACGTCGAACACGATCCCCTCGAGATCTTCGACGTCACGGTGCAGGCGGGGAAGGAAGCGATCGCGCAGGCGGGCGTCGTCCCCGCCGCCATCGGCATTACCAACCAGCGCGAGACCGTCTGTGTCTGGGAGCGGGCCACCGGCAAGCCGCTGCACCGGGCCATCGTGTGGCAAGACCGGCGCACGGCGGCGCGCTGCGCGCAGCTCGCGCGGCAACGCAAGGGCGCGCTCGTGCGATCCCGCACCGGCCTGGTGCTCGATCCGTATTTCTCGGCGACCAAAATCGAATGGCTGCTCGCGCACGTCCCCGGGCTGCGGCGGCGCGCGGCATCGGGCGACGCGGTGTTCGGCACGATCGACACGTGGCTGCTCCACGGGCTCACGGGGGGGGCGACGTACGCGACCGATTACACGAACGCCGCGCGGACGATGCTGTTCGACATCGGCAACCGGCGGTGGGACGCGGCGCTGCTTTCGCTGTTCGGCGTGCCGCGCATGGCGCTGCCGGAGGTGCGCCCCTCGAGCGGCGATTTCGGCGTCGCCGACGCCAGGCATTTCGGCCACGTGATCCCGATCACCGGTGTCGCCGGCGACCAGCAGGCGGCGCTGTTCGGCCAGGGATGCTGGAAGGCGGGCGAGGCCAAAAACACGTACGGCACCGGCGCGTTTCTCGTCCTCAATACCGGCGCGCGCCGGGTCACGTCCCGGCGCGGACTCCTCACGACGCTCGCGTGCGGCCCGCGCGGGGAGCCCGTGTTTGCGCTCGAAGGCAGTGTGTTCATCGCCGGCGCCGCGATCCAATGGTTGCGAGACGGCCTCGAACTGATTTCGCATGCGAGCGAGACCGAGCAGATCGCGCGTAGCGTCGCCGACACCGCCGGTGTCTATCTGGTACCGGCCTTCGTGGGTCTGGGTGCGCCACACTGGCAGCCCGACGCGCGGGGGACGATTGTGGGCCTGACGCGTGGGTCGACCCGCGCGCATCTCGTCCGCGCGGCGCTCGAAGCGATGGCCTTCAGCACGCAGGACGTCGTCGAGACGATGGCGCGCGAAGCGAAGCTGCGCCTCAAGACATTGCTCGTGGACGGCGGGGCGGCGGCCAACGATTGGCTGATGGAGTTCCAGGCCGACCTGCTCGGCGTGCCGGTCGCGCGTCCCGACCTGCTCGAGACGACGGCGCTCGGCGCCGCCGGACTCGCGGGGCTCGGCGCCGGGATCTGGACCGATGGGAACGAGTTTCTCGCGGGCCGCCGGTTCCGGCGTTTCCTTCCGGGTCCGGAGGCGGCCGCCGTACGGGCGCGGGCCCGGGGATGGCGTCGCGCTGTGCAGACCACCTTGCACTGGGCTATACTTAGACCATGAACGCGGGCACAAAATTCGCCATGGGTGCCGTTCTGATCGTGGGGTCCGTAGGTTACCTCATGGCCTCCGGGATCAAAGAGACGGGCCAGTATTTCCTGACGCCGAGCGAGCTGGCGCAGAAGGTTTCGGCCGATCCGTCATTCTATGATCTCGGCATGAAGGTGGGGGCGCGCGTCGTCCCCGGGACGGTCGAGAAGGAGACGGCGACGCAGACGCTGCGGTTCCGGATCACCGACGGGACGGTCTCGTACCCGGTCCTGTTCCGCGGGCTCCCTCCCGACACCTTCACCGATTCGGTGGAAGTCGTGGTCGAGGGCCGGCTGCAGAAAGACGGCGTCATCTACGCGACCGACGTGCTGGCGAAATGCGGGTCGCGCTACGAAGCGGTTCCCAAGGCCTAAATGACGTTGCTGGGGCAACTCTCCCTCTGGCTCGCGTTGCTCGTGGGCCTGTGGGGAGCGATTACCGGATTTGTCGGAGGCGTGCAGGGGCGCTCGGATCTGCAGCAGAGCGCGCGGAACGCGGTGTACGTGCAGTGCGGCGCGCTGCTCCTCGCCGTGCTCTGCCTCGAAGTCGCCATTTTCCGTCACGATTTCAACGTCGAATACGTCGCGGCCTACACCAGCCGCAACCTGCCCACGTTCTATCTCTGGTCCGCGCTGTACGCCGGCCAGAAGGGCAGCCTGCTGTTCTGGGCGACGGTGCTGGCCCTCTTTGCCGCGGCGACGCAGCTCCTCACCAGCCGGCGCCATCGCATCTATCTCCCCTACGTCGCCGCCGTCACCTGCATCGTGGCGACGTTCTTCGTGACGGTCCTGGTGTTCGCCGCCAATCCCTTCGAGCGGATGGCGTTCACGCCGGTCGACGGCCGCGGGATGAACCCGCAGCTGCAGAACCCCGGCATGGTGTTCCATCCGCCGATGCTGTACCTCGGCTACATCTCGATCACGATTCCGTTCGCGTTCGCCATCGCCGCGCTGATGCTGAAGCGGCTCGATGTCGACTGGCTGGTCGCCGTCCGGAAGTGGACGCTCGTCTCCTGGCTGTTCCTGGCGGTGGGCCTGCTCATCGGGATGTGGTGGGCGTACGTGGAGCTGGGGTGGGGCGGCTACTGGGCGTGGGATCCGGTGGAAAACGCCGCGCTGCTGCCGTGGCTGACCATGACCGCGTTCCTCCATTCGGTGATGGTGCAGGAAAAGCGCGGCATGCTGAAGAAGTGGAACCTCGCCCTGATCATCGGATCGTGGCTGCTCTCGATCTTCGGGACGTTCATCACGCGCTCGGGGGTGATCGCGAGCGTCCACTCGTTCACCCAGTCCAACGTCGGCTATTTCTTCCTCGTCTTCCTGATCCTGTCGGCCGTGTTGAGCTTCGGGCTCTACGCGACCCGCCTGCCGCTGCTCGACGCCGACGCCAAGCTCGAATCGATGGTGAGCCGCGAGGCGAGCTTCCTCTTCAATAACCTGTTGTTCATCGGCATCGCGTTCTCCGTGCTGTGGGGCACGCTCTTCCCGATTCTGTCGGAATGGCTGCAGGGCACCAAGGTCACGGTGGGTCCGCCGTTCTTCAATCAGGTCAACATCCCCCTGGGACTCGCGCTGCTCGCCCTCACCGGCGTCGGTCCCCTGATCGCGTGGCGCCGCGCCTCCCTCCCCAACCTGCGACGGCAGTTCGCGATCCCGGCGACCACCGGACTGTTCGTCCTGCTGATCCTGCTCGTCGCGGGCATGCGGGACGTCGGCGCGCTGATGGCCTTCGCGCTCGGCGGCTTCGTCACGGCGACCGTCGCGCAGGAGTTCGCGCGCGGCGCGCGAGCCCGCCACCGCCAGTACGGCGAGCCGACCGCGCTGGCCGCGGTGCAGCTGCTGCTGCGAAACCGCCGCCGCTACGGCGGCTACATCGT
>JAUYMC010000072.1 GCA_030699545.1 Gemmatimonadales bacterium
CGGCTGGGCGGCCTCGCGCTGCCGGCGCCGCTCAAGCGGGCGCTCGCCGCGGCGTGCCAGCATCTCGAGTCGGCCACGCCGCAGGCGGCCGCGGTCGTCCTCGCCCAGCTCACCGCCCCCGCGCGCGACGTGCTCGGCCCCGAGGCCGCCGAGGCCGTGACCGTTGCCGCGCGCGCCGCCAAGTCCCATGTATAGAAAATGAAGCGTCCCTCTCTCGAATCGCTCGTGCAGCGCGTGGATGCGCAACGTCCCGGCGACACCGGCGGCGACACCATTCCGACGGGGTTCGGCTCCGTCGACAAGCTGCTCGGTGGCGGGCTGCGCCGCCGCGACCTGGTCCTGCTCGGCGGCGACATCGGTTCCGGCAAATCGGCGCTCGCGCTCGGCATCGCGCTGCGCGTGGCGCAGCAGGAGCTGGGCGTAGCGCTCGTGTCGGGCGAAATGGATGAAGAGCGCCTGATGGAGCGCGCGCTCGCGGTGGAGGGGCGCGTCAGCGTCGATGAGCTGCGCTCCGCGAAGATGAGCGACCAGACGCGCGCTGGCATCGGCGGCGCCGCGGTGCGGCTGCGCGGGCTGCCGCTCACGATGCTGCCGCTCGCTGGAGGAGACTTCGACAGCGTGTTCGAGCAGCTCGACGGTATCCGGCAGCTGAGCCTGGTCGTGGTGGACTATCTCCAGCTCGTCCCCCCGCCGTCGGGCGGCAAGGGGGGAGGCCGGCCGACGCAGGACGAAGACACCGCGCTCGCTCTGCGCCATCTCAAGGCGCTCGCGCTCGAGCGCCGCGTGGCGCTGCTCGTCGTCGCGCAGCTGCCGCGCTTTCAGGCGGAGCGCGACGACCCGCGGCCCACGCTCGACGACTTCGGCGTGCTGGGCGCGGCGAAACAGCATGCCGACGTGGTGCTGTCGATTTTTCGCGAGGAGATGTACAACCCGGGCGGCGGCGTGGAGGGCGCGACGGAGCTGCTGGTCCTCAAGAACCGCAACGGCCCGACGGGGTTCGTGGACCTCTACTTCTACCGGCGCTGGATGCGGTTCGAGGACATGCTCGACCCCGACCGCTAACGGACGGGGGTGGAGTCGGTGGTGACGGAATCGGGGAGGATGGCGCCCACCAGCGTGTAGGTCGTGCCGGGGGCGCCGCTGTTCGGATAGAGCCGGATCCACACCGGCTCGCCCCGCCGCTCCGCGAACAACGTCACGGTGTCGTGCCGCTCCTGCTCGCTCTTCAGCTCCCACTGGTTCAACGCGAACGTCTGGCGGTACCAGGCGACGATGACCGGGACCGGCGCCGGCGACGTGAGCACGATCTCCGCGGCGTTTTCCCCCGCCGCGACGCGGACCAGCGTCGACTGCGGATAGGCGAGCACGTTGCGCAGGGCGCGCGACGCCATCTGGCGGGCGCGCAGCGATTCGTCCGGGCGGTCACATCCCGTGAGCGCCACCACTGCGGTCAGAACGATCAACGGTCGGGACATGGGCGGGAATGCTAGCTGTGGCGTTCCGTCCCGGTCAAGTTGTAAGTTGAGATAACCTCAGGACGTGTCATGGCCGGTCACAGTAAATGGAAGCAGATCAAGCGCAAGAAGGCGGTCACCGACCAGAAGCGCGGCGCCGCGTTCACCAAGCTCATCCGGGAAATCACGATCGCCGCGAAGCAAGGCGGGGGTGATCCGGCCGGCAACGCGCGCCTCCGCACCGCCATCGACGCCGCCAAAGCCGAAAACATGCCGTGGGAGAACATCGACCGCGCCGTCAAGAAGGGCACCGGCGAGCTCGCAGGCGTGATATACGAGGAAGTGACCTACGAAGGCTACGGCCCGGGCGGCGCCGCGCTGCTCGTGCAGGCCACCACCGACAACGCCAACCGCACCGTCGCGGAGATCCGCAACGTCTTCACCCGCCACGGCGGCAACCTCGGCGCCACCAACTCGGTCGCCTGGATGTTCGACCGCAAGGGACAGATCGTGGTGGACGGCAAGGCCGACGAGGACGCGACGATGGAAGCGGCGCTCGACGCCGGGGCGGACGACATGGAGCGCGACGGCGACGTCTTCCTCATCTCCACACCGCCCGCCCAGCTGCATGCGGTGCAGGAAGCCCTCAAGGCTAAACGCATCGCCGTGCAGAGCGCCGAGCTGGCGATGAGCCCCAAAAACACCGTCAAAGTGGAAGGCGGCGACGCGAAGAAGCTGCTGCTGCTCGTCGAAGGGCTCGAGGAAATGGACGATGTGGCGACAGTCTTCTCGAACTTCGACATCGACGCCGAAGCGATGGCGGCGGTGACGGGATGACGTGAGGGTCCTGGGCGTCGACCCGGGGACGGCGGTCACCGGTTACGGGGTGATCGAAACGGGCAACGGCGCCCCCGGCATGGGGCGTCTGGTCGAATGTGGTGTCTTCCGGTTTGGGCGCGGTCATGCGCTGCCCCACCGCCTCGCGGAGCTGCACGAAGCCATCGCCGCACTGATCGACCGCCACCAGCCGTCCGTGCTCGCCCTGGAAAACGCCTTCTATCATAAGAACGTCCGTACCACGCTCGTGCTGGGGCACGCGCGCGGCGTCGTGCTGCTCGCGGCCCAGCAGGAAGGCCTCGAGATCGCCGAGTATCCGCCTGCCACCATCAAGAAAACGGTGGTCGGGGCCGGTGGCGCGCACAAGGCACAGGTCGGGGCCATGGTCGCGCGGCTGCTGCACCTCAAGCACGCGCCGAAACCGGCGGACGCGGCCGACGGCGTCGCCGTGGCGCTCACGTACATTTTGCGCTCATGATCGCGCACGTCCGGGGCCGCGTCAGCGCCAAAGGCGCCGACCGCGTCGTCATCGAAACGGCGGGCGGCGTCGGCTACGAGATCGTGGTGCCCCTCAGCGTGATGGAGCGCCTCCCCGCGCCCGGCGCCGAAGTGACCCTCGCGACCGAGCTGGTGGTGCGCGAGGACGGCTGGGCGTTGTACGGTTTTCTCGACGACGCTGAGCGACGTTTTTTTCAACGTATCACCAGTGTGTCCGGCGTGGGACCCAAGCTGGGCGTGGCCGTGATGTCGGCCCTGGGGGTGGAGCGCGGTGCGCGCGCGGTGCGCGACAAGAACATCGCGCTGCTGTCGTCGGTCAGCGGCATCGGGAAAAAGACGGCCGAGCGGCTTGCGCTGGAGTTGGGCGACAAGATGGAGGAATTCACGGACGCCGCCACGCTTCCCTCGGCGCCGCTCGGCGCCGGATCGGGCGCGGCGCTCAAGGCGCTGGAACGACTCGGCTACGGCGCGGCCGAGGCCGAGCGCGCGCTGCGGCAGGTGCTGGCGGCGAAGACCAATGGGGATGCCCCCGCCCCGAGCGAGACGGAGGTCCTGGTGCGGTACGCCCTGCAGGTGCTCACGAACCGATGAGCGACGTCACCGCGGAGTGGCTGTGCACGCGCTGCGGGTCCACCAACCGGCGCCTCGTGCCCGCGGGCGTGACGCGCGCGGAAGACGTCTGTCTGCGGTGTCACACGCGCCACGAGATCGCAGCCGACGAGCGCCCGGTGCGGTGGCGCGCGAGATCCCGGAACCGGCGGTCGGATCAATGGCTCGCGCCGAAATAACGACCCCCGAGGCCCTGGCGGACGAGCGCCTGACCGACGCCGCGCTGCGGCCGAGCGGCCTGGCCGAGTTCGTCGGGCAGGCGAAGGTCAAGGAGTCGCTGCAGATCGCCATCGACGCCGCCAAGCAGCGCAAGGAGCCGCTCGACCATACGCTGTTCTTCGGACCGCCGGGACTCGGCAAGACCACGCTGGCCCTGCTGATGGCGAAAGAGCTGGGCGCGGCAATCCGCACGACCTCCGGTCCGGTGCTCGAGCGTCCCGGCGATCTGGTGGGCCTGCTCACGGGGCTCAAGCGCGGCGACATCCTCTTCATCGACGAGGTGCACCGGCTGCGTCCCGCGCTCGAGGAGTTCCTCTACCCCGCGATGGAGGAATACCGGGTGGACGTGCGGATCGCCGACGGCCCCCACGCGCAGACGCTGCCGATGCAGCTCGAGCACTTCACGCTGATCGGCGCGACGACGCGGTTCGGCCTGCTCACGCCGCCGATGCGCGCGCGCTTCGGCCTCGTCGAGCGGCTGCACTACTACCCGCCCGACGACCTCGTGCAGATCGTCACGCGCTCGGCCGGGATTCTGGGGGTGCCGACCGACGCCGCGGGCGTCGCCGAGATCGCGCGGCGCAGCCGCGGCACACCGCGCGTCGCCAACCGGCTGCTCAAGCGGGTCCGCGATTTCGCGCAGGTGCGCGCCGACGGCAAGATCACCGCGGCGGTCGCCGCCGAAGCCCTGAAGCGCCTCGACGTCGATGAGTTCGGGCTCGACGACATGGATGCGCGCATTCTCAAGGCGATCATCGAAATGTTCGACGGCGGTCCGGTGGGCGTGCAGACCGTCGCCGCCGCCGTCGGCGAAGACCCCGGCACGCTCGAAGAGGTCTACGAGCCGTTCCTGATGCAGCAGGGCTTTCTCGCGCGGACGCCGCGCGGCCGCTGCGCTACGCCCGCCGCGTACCGGCATTTTGGCTTCGTGCCGCCGAAATCGGCTGAGCAAGCCGGCATCTTCGAAACCTGATTGCGGATTGGCGATTGCGGATTGCGGATTGAAAGGGCGAGCGTCAAATCCGCAATCCACAATCCGAAATCCACAATCCTCTCCATGCGCTACCGTGCTTCGGACTTCGAGTACAGCCTCCCCGGCGCTCAGATCGCCCAACACCCGCTGCCCGACCGATCGGCGAGCCGGTTGCTGGTGCTCGACAGGAAGACCGGCGAGACCCGGCACCTGCACTTTCGCGACCTGCCGGCACTGATTTCCGCGCGCGACCTGCTCGTGATCAACACGTCGCGCGTGATTCCGGCGCGACTGCACGGAAGGCGGGAGAACGGGGCGGTCGCGGAGATCCTGCTCGTTCGCGAGGAGCCGGGCGGTAGCTGGGTCGCGATGGGCCATCCCGGCGGCAAGCTCAAGCCCGGTCGGCGGGTGACGTTCGGCGACGACAGCGCCGCCGAGATCGTGGCGGCGCTCGGCGGCGGATTGCGTCGCATCCGATTCGTCGGGACGTTGAGCGCCCGCGCGACACTCGCGAAGTACGGCGCCGTTCCCCTGCCCCCCTATATTCGCCGCGCACCCGAGCGGGCCGACCAGACGCGCTACCAGACGGTGTATGCCGAGCACGACGGCAGCATTGCCGCGCCGACCGCGGGGCTGCATTTCACGCCGGAGCTGCTCGAGCGGCTGCGCGGCCGCGGCGTCGCGATCGCGCGGCTCGATCTGCACGTCGGACCGGGGACGTTCAAGCCGGTCGACACGGAGAACCTCGACGACCACC
>JAUYMC010000073.1 GCA_030699545.1 Gemmatimonadales bacterium
CGTGGTCGCCGCGCATCGGTGGTCTGCGGCGCCCGCTCCCCGTCGAGCCGGTGCGCGGCCAGATGCTCGCGACGGCGTGGCCCGCGCGTCTGCCGAGGGCAATCCTCTACAGCGATCACGCCTACGTGCTCGCGCGCGGCGACGAAGCGCTGCTCGGCAGCACCATGGAGCGCGTGGGGTTCGATGGGCGCGTCACGCCATCGGGCCTCGCCGCAGTCCGCGCCGCAGCCGATCGTCTGGTTCCCGAGCTCGCGGGCACCCCAGCCCGGCGCAGCTGGGCCGGCCTGCGACCCGTCACTCCCGATGGCCGGCCGATCCTTGGGGCTGACCCCGCGGTCGGCGGTCTCTGGTACGCGACGGGCCACGGGCGCAACGGCATTCTCCTCGCCGCGCTCACCGGAGAGATCATCGGGACGCTGCTCGCGGGTGGCGCGCCCGACATCGATCTGACGCCCTTCGCCGCGACGCGGTTCAGTACCGAGGGATCAAATCAACCATTCAGTTGAAAATTGGTCTACCCCGCCTCCAGGCGCTCGGCTATCTTCGATTCTCATGCCTCCTCTGGTCCAGATCGGCTCCCGCCACATCGACCGTAAGCCCGCGTGGCTCAAGGTGAAAGCGCCCGGCGGCGGCAACTATGTCGCGCTCAAGCACATGATGCGGGAGCTCAAGCTGCACACGGTGTGTGAAGAGGCGCACTGCCCCAACATCGGCGAGTGCTGGGAGCATCACGCCGCGACCTTCATGATCCTCGGCGACGTCTGCACGCGGAACTGTGCCTACTGCGCCGTGGCGCACGGCACGCCGGCGCCGCTCGATGAAGGCGAGCCGGTGCGCCTCGCCGATGCGGTCGCGCGGATGGGGCTGCGCCATGTGGTGATCACGAGCGTGGACCGCGACGACCTGCCGAATGGCGGCGCCGAGATCTTCGCCGCCTGTATCACGGAGATCCGGCGCCGGCTCCCGGACGCATCCATTGAAGTGCTGATCCCCGACTTCAAGGGCAACCCGGAGGCGCTGGGCATCGTGGTCGCGGCCGGCCCCGACATCCTCAATCACAACCTCGAAACGATCGAGCGGCTGTACCGCGTGGCGCGGCCCGGTGGCCGCTATCCGCGGGCGCTGGCGCTGCTGCGCCGCGCCCGCGAGCTCGACCCGGAGGAGCGCTACTTCACCAAGTCGGGCCTCATCTGCGGGCTGGGCGAGGAGTGGGACGAGCTGCTGACGGCGATGCGCGATCTGCGCGCGCACCGCGTCGACATCCTGACGCTGGGCCAGTACCTCCGTCCGTCCGCCGATCACCTCCCGATCGCGCGGTGGTACACGCCCGACGAATTCGCCGAGCTCAAGCGCCTCGGGCTCGAGATGGGCTTCCGCCACGTGGAATCGGGGCCGCTGGTGCGCTCCAGCTATCACGCCTGGGAGCAGGTCGAAGCGGCCAACGCATGACGGCCACAGCCCGTTCCACCAAGGACACGGCCCAGTCCGAGTTGTGGCGTCGCCTGCTGCGGCAGATGCTGCTGATCCGTCGCTTCGAAGAAAAGGCGGCCGAGGCCTACGCGCTGGGGAAGATCGGCGGCTTCTGCCACCTCTATATCGGGCAGGAAGCGGTGGGCGTCGGAAGCCTCGCGGCGCTGCGCGACGACGACTACGTCATCTGCTCCTATCGCGAGCACGGCCAGGCGCTGATCAAGGGCGTCGCGCCGGGCGCGGTCATGGCCGAGCTGTTCGGCAAATCGACCGGCTGCTCCAAGGGGAAGGGCGGCTCGATGCATCTCTTCGATGCCGGCAAGCGCTTCATGGGCGGCCACGGCATCGTGGGCGGCCACATCCCGCTGGGCGCGGGCCTCGCGTTTGCGATCAAGTATCGAGGAGGCGACCAGGTCTGCCTCTGCTTCTTCGGCGAGGCGGCCGTCAACATCGGCGCGTTCCACGAAGCCCTCAACATGGCCTCGGTCTGGAAGCTGCCTATCGTCTTCGTCTGCGAGAACAACCGCTACGGGATGGGAACCGCGTTCGAGCGGGTCGCCGCGGTCACCGACGTGGTGGAGCATGCGTGCAGCTACGACATGGCCGCGGCGGTCGTCGACGGGATGAACGTGCTGACCGTTTACGATGCGACGCGCCGGGCCGTCGAGCGGGCGCGCACGAGCGGCCATCCGACGCTGCTCGAGGTCCGCACGTACCGCTTCATGGGCCATTCAATGTCCGATCCGCTGCACGGCGTGTACCGCACCAAGGACGAAGTCGAGGAGCAGAAGGCGCGCGATCCGATCACCCAGCTCGCCGGCAAGCTGAAGGACGAGGGCCTCCTGGATCAGGACGCGATGGACGCCCTCGACACCGAGATCCGCGACGAGGTCGAGGCGGCGGTCACGTTCGCCGACGAGAGCCCCGACCCCGAGCCGGACGCGCTGTACCACGACGTGCTGGCCGACTGACGATGCCGACGCTCACCTATCGCGACGCCCTCAATCAGGCCCTGCGCGAGGAGATGCAACGGGATCCCGATGTCTTTCTCATGGGCGAGGAAGTCGGGGTCTATCAGGGCGCCTACAAGGTGAGCCGCGGCCTGCTCGAGGAGTTCGGTCCGCAGCGCGTGGTGGACACGCCGATCGCCGAGCTGGGGTTTGCGGGGATCGGCGTCGGCGCCGCCATGGCGGGCCTGCGGCCGGTGATCGAATTCATGACCTGGAACTTTGCGCTGCTCGCGCTCGATCAGATCGTGAACTCGGCCGCCAAGATGCTCTACATGTCGGGCGGGCAGATTCCCATGCCCATCGTGTTCCGCGGACCCAACGGCGCCGCGCTCCAGCTTTCGTCCCAGCATTCGCAGGCGTGGGAGAGCTGGATCGCGCACATCCCCGGCCTCAAAGTCGTCGCGCCGGCCACGCCTGCCGACGCCAAGGGCCTGCTCAAGGCCGCGATCCGCGATAACAACCCGGTGATCGTGCTCGAAGGCGAAATGTTGTACAACGTGAAGGGCGACGTGCCGGACGGCGAGCATGTCGTCCCGATCGGCCAGGCGGAGGTGAAGCGCGAGGGGACGGACGTCACGCTGATCTGCCATTCGAAAACGGTGACGACGGCCCTCAAGGCCGCCGATCAGCTGGCCGCGGACAACGTGTCCGCCGAGGTGCTCGATCTCCGGTCGCTGCGGCCGATGGACGAGGCCGCCGTGCTGGAATCGGTGCGCAAGACCAACCGCGCCGTGGTCGTCGAAGAGGGCTGGCCGCACGCCGGCATCGGCGCGCAGGTGGTGGATATCATCCAACGCGATGCCTTTGACTCCCTCGACGCCCCCGTGCAGCGCGTCACGCAGGCCGATGTGCCCATGCCCTACAACAAGCATCTCGAGCGGGCCGCCAAGCCGTCACCGGAGAAGGTGGTGGCCGCGGCCCGGCGGGTGCTGTACCTGGACGAGTAGTCCCGCTATGGCCACCAAGGTCCACATGGAAGCGCTGTCGCCCACGATGGAAGAGGGCCGCCTCGTCAAATGGACGAAGCGGGAAGGCGACGCCGTGAAGACCGGCGACACGCTCGCCGAAGTCGAGACCGACAAGGCCGTGATGGAGCTGGTCGCGCGGGCGGACGGGCAGCTCGTCAATGTGCTGGTGCAGGAAGGCAGCACGGTGCCGGTGGGCGATGTGGTGGCGTGGATTGGCGCGCCTGGGGAGAAAGTCGATGGCGGCGAGCCTGCGGCACCGGCTCCAAAAGGTGAGCGGTCCGCGGTGAGCGGTGCGCGGGAAACCCCGGCGAAAGAGGCTCCTGCGGCCAAGCCTCCCCCGCCGGCCGTGCCTGCGGCGGATGCACGCGTGAAAGCTTCGCCGCTTGCGAAGCGCATGGCGAAAGATGCGGGCGTCGACCTCAAGCTCGTCCAAGGCTCGGGTCCCGGGGGACGGGTGGTAAAACGCGATGTCGAGAGCGCGCCGGCCGCGCCGGCCGCTGAAGTCCCGCGTACCGCGCACCGCGCACCGCGCACCCCTTCGGATGGGGCGGCCTACGAGGACGTCCCCCTCACCCAGATCCGCAAGACCATCGCCAAGCGCCTCGCCACGTCGCTCGGCCCGGTGCCGCATTTCTTCCTGACGATCGAAGCCGACATGGAGCGCGCCGCCGAAGCGCGCGACGCGCTGAACCAGCAGCTGGGCGACGACGGCAAGGTATCGTTCAACGACATCGTGATCAAAGCCGTCGCGGGAGCGCTGCGCCGGCATCGCGCCTGCAACGCCTGGTTTCGGGACGATCACATCCGCTATTGGAACGACGTGCACATCGGGATGGCGGTCGCGGTCGAGGACGGACTGATCACGCCGGTCATTCGCAACGCCGACATGAAGACGCTCGCGGAGATCGGCGCCGACGCGAAGGAGTTGGCCGGCCGGGCGCGCAACCGCCGCCTCAAGCCCGAGGAGTACACCGGCGCGACGTTCAGCGTCTCGAATCTCGGCATGTTCGACATCGACGACTTCACCGCGGTGATCAACCCGCCCGAGGCCGGGATCGTGGCGATCGGCAGCATCGTGGCCAAGGCCGTTCCCGATGGCGAACGCGTCGTGGTCCGCCGGCGGATGCGCGTCACGATGAGCTGCGATCACCGCGTGATCGACGGCGCCACCGGCGCCGCGTTCCTGAAGACGTTGAAGCAGATGCTCGAAAACCCACTCGCAATGCTCTAAGGACAGACCGTGGCAAATTCGTTCGACGTGATCATTCTGGGCGGCGGACCGGCGGGCTATGTCTGCGCGATCCGCGCCGCCCAGCTCGGCCTCACGGCCGCCGTCATCGAGCGCGAGAAGCTCGGCGGCGTCTGCGTGAACATCGGGTGCATCCCCACCAAGGCGCTCCTGCATTCGGCGTATATCGCCGGCCTGCTCAAGGAGTCGAAGGACTTCGGGGTGGAGGTCGGCAGCATCACGACCGACTACGGGGTGGCGATGAAGCGCTCCCGCCGGGTGAGCGACCAGAATTCCAAGGGTGTGGAATTCCTGATGAAGAAAAACAAGGTGACCGTCGTGAAGGGGAGCGGCGTGCTCCAACCGGGCCGGAAGGTCAAGGTGGGCAGCGAGGTGTACGAGGCGAAAAAGGCCGTCGTGGTCGCCACCGGGTCGCGCGTGAAGGGCATCCCGCAAATCGGCCTCGAGATCAACAAGACCACGGTCATTTCGTCGGATGAGGCGTTGCTGCTCGAGCAGGTCCCGCAGTCGCTCGCGATCGTCGGGGCGGGCGCGGTGGGCATGGAGTTCGCCGACATCTTCCACGCCTTCGGCGTGAAAGTCACCCTGATCGAAGCGCTGCCCCGCATCCTGCCGATCGAGGACGCCGAGGCCTCCGACGCGCTCGCCAAGAGCTACAAGAAGCGCGGGATCGACGTGATCGCGGGCGCGAAGGTGACCAAGGCCGCGGTCGGTAAGGACAAGGTGACGCTCGCCATCGACGCAGGCGGCGAGAAGAAACAGGTGGTCGTGGCGGCCGTGCTCATGGCCGCGGGCCGCGCCGTGAACATCGAAGACATCGGCCTCAAGGAATGCGGCATCCAGCTCACCGAGCGCGGGTTCATCAAGGTCGACAAGAACCTGCAGACGAGCGCCGCCGGCTACTACGCGATCGGCGACGTCGCGGGTCCGCCCATGCTGGCGCACAAGGGCAGCCGCGAAGGCGTGCGCGTCGCCGAGATCCTCGCAGGTCACAGACCGCACGCCATCCGCTACGACAACGTACCCAGCGTCACGTACTGTCATCCCGAAGTCGCGAGCATCGGGCTCACCGAGGATCAGTGCAAGGAGCAGAAGCTCGACTATCAGGTCGGCCGCTTCCCGTTCTCCGCCAACGGCCGCGCGCGCGGCAGCGGGGAGACGGAGGGCTTCGTCAAGATCGTTCGGGACAAGAAGTACGGCGAGATCCTCGGCGCGCACATCGTGGGCGCGCATGCCTCCGAGATGATCCACGAGCTGGCGGTGGCGCGGGAGAACGAGTACACCGTCGAGGAAGTCGACCTGGCGATCCACGCCCATCCCACGATGTCCGAGGCCGTCGCCGAAGCGGCGCTCGATTCGCTCGGCCGCGTGCTGCACGTGTGAACGCCGTCGTCGAGAAGGACCCGCTCGCACTCGGCCTCGGCTCGCTCGCGGCCGGGGTGGGCTTCGGCGGCGCGTGCCTCACGGCGGCGCAGATCGTGGTCGGCATTTTTCGCGCGCGGCTCGACCCCGCCCTGTTCCGGGAGTCGGCGCCCGACCCCCTGACGGCCGGCCTCATCCTCGCCGTCGGCGTGGGCGGCGGCTACGGCTGGTATCGCAGCTGGGCGCTCGAGAACATCTGGCAGCGCGGCGTCATCGCGGTGCTGGCCGCGGTCGGAGCGATCCTCGTCGGGTTCCTCGCGGCGCCGGTGGACGGCTTTTTTGGCCTCGCCGGGCTGCTTGTCTGGCTCCTCCTGAGCATCGCCTTCGGCGTGGCGGGCAGCCGCTGGGCCGATCGCGGGCGCGGCACGGAGCCATGAAGCCGCTCGACGTCATCGACGCCGGCGTCGTGCCCTATGCCGAGGCGCTCACCTGGCAACGCGCCCTGGCGCAGGCGCGGATCGACGGCCGGCAACCGCACGACGTCCTGCTCCTGCTCGAGCATCCCCCGGTCGTGACCCTCGGCCGAACTTCACACGCCGCGCATGTGCTGCGCTCCGACGACATCGACGTCGTGGAAGTGGAACGGGGCGGCGACGTGACGTTCCATGGGCCCGGCCAGCTGGTCGGGTATCCCATCCTCGATCTCTCCGGCTACAGGCAAGATCTGCACTGGTATCTGCGCACGCTCGAGCAGGCGCTGATCGAGGCGCTCGGGATTCTCGGCATCGCGGCCGAGCGCAATGCGGGCTACACCGGGGTGTGGACGCGCGGGAAGAAGATCGCGAGCCTCGGGGTGCATGTGAAACAGTGGGTCACCTGGCACGGCTTCGCGCTGAATGTGACGACGGACCTTTCCCAGTTCGATCGGATCGTGCCGTGCGGGATCCCCAATGTCGAGATGACGTCGATCGCGAGGGAGCGGGGAGCAGGGAGCGGGGAGCAGCTGTGGCGGGAAAGTGTCGATGCGGTGGTTCAGGGGTTCAGCGGTGTCTTTCGTGTGGAACCCATCCTGAAGGATGGGCCCAACAATGCACTGCGCCTAGGCGCAGTGCTGGATCGGGCCCAGGCTTGAGCCTGGGACGATGAGGCGAGTGTGAGCTCCTCTTCCAGCCGCGTGCCCCCCGGCCAGATCCTGACCGCCAAATGGCCGGTGCTGCATTACGGCAACGTGCCCCGCGTGGACACGACCCGGTGGACGTTCATGGTGTCGGGTCTCGTGGACCGGCCGTTCGCGATTTCCTACGACGCGCTGCTCACCCTGCCGCGCAAGACGATCACCTGCGACATGCACTGCGTCACGACGTGGAGCCGGCTCGATAACGAGTTCGAGGGCGTCCCCGTCCAGGACCTGTTGCGGCGGGCGGGCGTCCAGCGGGAGGCGGCGTACTGCCTGGTGGTCGCCGAGCAGGGGTTCACGACCAATCTCCCGCTGTCGGACCTCGACCGGCCGGACAACCTCATCGCGCTGAAATGGGGCGGCGAGTGGCTGACCCCGGAGCATGGCTGGCCGGCGCGGCTGCTGGTGCCGCACCTCTACTTATGGAAGAGCGCCAAGTGGGTGCGCGGATTTGAGCTGCTCGCCGAGGATCTGCCGGGCTTCTGGGAGCAGAACGGCTACCACATGCGCGGGGATCCGTGGACGGAGGAGCGGTACGGCGGCCGCGGCCTGTCGCAGCACGAGATCAACAAGTTCCGCAACGCCAGCAAGAAGCTGGGCGGCTAACGGGCTCCGTCGCCCAACAGCTCGTAGAACGTTCGGAACACCTCGATCCCATCCCACAACTGCTGCAGGTCGAGCTTTTCATTCGGCGCGTGCAACCGGTCGTCGGGCAATCCGATGCCGGTGAGAATGACGGACGCGCCCCCGGCGCGCAGCGCCGGCACCACCGGAATCGATCCGCCGGCGCGCGCCGGCACCGTCCCCCGCCCCACCACGCCCCGGAACGCCTCGTCGAGCATCCCGAACGCCGGATGATTCAGCCGGATCTGCGCCGGGTCCGCGCCATGCAGGAACTTCACGCTCGCGGTGACGTGCTTGGGGGCCAGACGTTTGACGGCCGCGGCCAGCTGGCGTTCGACGGTCACGCGCTTCTGGTTCGGCACGAGGCGCAGGCTCACCTTGGCGGTCGCCTCCGCCGGGATCACCGTCTTCGCGCCGGTTCCCGTGAAGCCACCGATGATCCCGTGGATCTCGAACGTCGGCAGCGCCCAGAGCCGTTCGAGCACGGAGTACGACTTCAGTCCCGTCAGCCCCTTGGCCTGGACACGCTTGTGGAGAAAGTCCCGCTCCTTGAACGGCAGCTTCTTCCACGCCTGGAGCTCGGCACGGGGCGGCCGTTTCACCGCGGCGTAGAGGCCGGGAATGTTGATGCGCCCGTCCGCCCCCTTCAGCCGGCCGAGCAGCCGGCACAGCTCTTCGTGGGCGTTCGGCGCCGCACCGCCGTACTCGCCGGAGTGGAGGTCGCTCTTGGCGGTGCGGACGGTGATCTCGGCGTAGCAGAGGCCGCGCAGCGTGGTATACACCGCGGGCCACTCCGGCGCGACGTACGCCATGTCGGCGACCAGGACGGCGTCGGCGCGCAGGCGGTGCGGCTCGCGTTTGAGGACGTCCTGCAAGACTTTCGATCCGAATTCCTCTTCGCCTTCGATCAAGAAGCGAAAGTTGAGCGGCATCCGCCCCGCCGCCTCGATGGCCTTGAGGAGACAGAAGACCTGTCCCTTGTCGTCGGCCGCGCCGCGCGCATAGAGCCGGCCGTCGCGGATCGTCGGCTCGAACGGCGGCGTGGTCCACTCGTCGAGGGGATCGGGCGGCTGCACGTCATAGTGCCCGTAGATGAGCAGTGTCGGCGCCCCCGGCACCTCCGAACCCACGGCCCAGACGACGGGGTGGGTCTCGCTTCCCAGAAACTCGACGTCGCGGCACCCGAGACGGCGCAGCTCGGCGGCGACCCACTCGGCGGCGGCGCGACAATCGGCGTTGTGCGCGGGAAGTGTGGAGACGGAAGGAATGCGGAGAAATTCTTCCAGCTCGCGCAGCAGTCGTTCACGGTCCATAGCGGAGTGAAATGTACGCGGTAGATTCAGGGCGTGCGAACGACCGCCTCCTTCGATCTGTTTCCCGACGCGCCCAGCGAACGGGCGATGGCGCGCGCGCGCTGGCTCGCGCGCGAGGGACGCATCCGCGATGCCGAATCGGCCTATCGCGACCTGCTCGCCACGCATCCGGAGATCACAGCGGGGTGGGCGGAATACTTCGAGCTGCTGCGGGCCGGCGGGCGCGCCGAGGAGGCGCTGCGGCTCGCGGACACCGCCTGCCTCGCCATCGGCGCCACGGGATTCTCGTACACGCTGCGCGGCGCCGCGCTGATCGAGCTGGGGCGCTACAAAGAAGCGCTGGCGCAGCTCGAGCAGGCGGTCGATGCCGACCCCGATCTCGCCCTCGTGTGGCACGAGCTGGGCTACGCCGCCTACAAGCTGGGCGACCGCAACCGCGCGCTGCTGGCGCTCGACCGCGCGTTTGGGCTGGAGCCGCACACCGAGACACTCAAGCTGCGCGGCCGTATTCTGCGCGACGCCGGCCGCTATCAGGCGGCGGAAGTCGCCTTCGAGGGCGCGGCGCAGGCGGCCGAGCACGTCGAGCAGCGCACCGCCGCGGAGCACGAGATCGCGGTCACGCAGCGGTACGGCTCGTACGCCCCCCGCAAACCCGATGACTTGAGTCCCGCCGAACGCTGGTTCGCCGACACGGGCACCGTGGTGCTCGCCCCCGACCCCGGGCCGGTGGCGCCCGGCGACGAAACCCTCATCGCCACGTTCGCGGAAGTCGCCGCCGCGTCCGGATGGGAGTTCGGGCAGATCGTCGTGGCCGGCCCGCCCGTGCCCGCGGCGGACGAGCTGGCCGAGCGCCTCGGCACCCCGCTGAAGGGAACGCCGGCGTTCGATCCCGCCGCCGCGCCGCTGGTCGTCGCGCTGCGCCCGCTTCCGGGCGACAAGACGTGGGAGCGGCTGACCGCCGCCGTCGCCGAGTACAAGGCGGGGCTGGTGTTTACCCTCGAGCACCCGAGCGAGGCGGCCGAGCCGATGCTCGCCGACGTCATCGGCGTTATCACCGACGCCGGCGAGCGGCGGGCCCGGGCGCCGAATCCGGTGCACGCGCTCGCCGCCGCCCGGCATCCCGGCGCCCGCGTTGCCGGCCGCCGCCTCCGCCCCGCCTGACCCCTTTGCCGCCGGAGGTCGTCGTGAGCCCCCCCCGTGCACCGATGTCCGGGAAGGCCATCGTTCAGACGCATTTTGACCGCGCCGCGAACCTGATCAGCCTCGAGAGCTACATGCGCCGTCTGCTGCTCTGCCCGTTCCGCGAAGTGACGGTGGAGCTCCCGGTTCGTATGGACGACGGCCGGATCGAGGTGTTCACCGGTTACCGCATCCAGCACAACGGCGCCCGTGGGCCCTGCAAGGGCGGCATCCGCTACCACCCCGAGGCCGACCGCGACGAAGTGCTGGGGCTCGCGACGATCATGACCTGGAAGACGGCGCTGATGGACATTCCGTTTGGGGGGGCGAAAGGCGGCGTGACCGTCGACCCCAAGAAGCTCTCCAAGCTGGAGCTGGAACGCCTCACGCGCCGCTTCACGCAGCGGATCGCGATCGTGCTGGGACCCTATCGGGACATCCCGGCGCCCGACGTCGCCACCAATGCGCAGGTCATGGCCTGGATTCTCGACGAGTACTCGAGCCGGCAGGGCTACACGCCGGCCGTCGTGACGGGGAAGCCGGTCGCCCTCGGCGGATCGCTGGGGCGCGAAGAAGCCACCGGGCGCGGCGTGATGTACGTGATGGATTCCTACGCGCACGATTTCGGCGTTCCGCTCAAGGGCGGTCGGGTCGTGATCCAGGGATTCGGCAACGTCGGCAGCCATCTCGCGCGGCTGCTCGACGCCGAGGCGGGCGCGAAGGTCCTCGCGGTGAGCGACGTCTCGGGAGGGATCTATAACGACAAGGGCCTCGACATCCCCGGCCTGCTCACGCACGTCGGCCAGGGACGGCCCGTCTCGGAGTGGGCGGGGGGCAAGCGCATTACGAATGAGGACCTCTGGACGATCCCCTGTGATTGGCTGGTCCCCGCGGCGCTGGGCGGCGTCATCACGAAGGAAGCGAACGCCCGGACGATCGACTGCAAGGTGGTGGTGGAGGGCGCGAACGAACCGACCACGCCGACCGCCGATCTCATTCTCGAGGAGCGGGGCATCGCCTTGCTGCCGGATTTCCTCGCGAACGCCGGTGGCGTGACCGTGAGCTACTACGAGTGGGCGCAGAATCTCCAGCAGTATCGATGGACCCACGAGCAGGTGAACCGGGAGCTCAAGGCCACCATCACGAAGGCGTATCTCACGGTGCGCGATCTGGCGAAGGAGAAGGCGGTGGCGTTCCGAACCGCGGCCTATGGCATCGCGTTGCAGCGCGTGGCCGACGCCGAGAGACTCAGAGGAAACTAGTCGGGCAGCGGCATCCCCGGCCGCGAGTACAGCGCCCGGTACGGATCGTCATCCGGTTGCGTGAAGACGCGCACCTGCACCGCGCGAATCGTTTCCGCGATATCCGCATTGCTCTGCAGATAGATCTCGTCGAACAGATTCAGGTCCATCCGGTAGAGGCGTTGCGCGATGATGACCGCGTTGTTGAGCGGCGCCTGCGCGAACCAGCGCCAGTCGTAGGTCTCCAGCGACTGCCCCACCGGGCCGCTGAGCTGGGCCCGGGCCCAGTCGAACAACGTCGCCCGCGTCTGCTGCAACCGCTCCCCGCTCTGGTTCTCCGCGTACGCCGAATCGAGGCGGCGGCCCAGCTCGGCATAGAACACGTCGAGCGTCCGCTCGTCGCGCCAGCGCGCCGCGGCGCGGCGGGCGTCGGCGGTGTCGCCCCGGAACCGGAAGAAGGCTTCCGCGCCGCGATAACCGACGAAGCTCGCGAAGCTTTCGTTGAACGGCGTCTGACTCTTGATGTACAGCGTGTTGTGCGCCAGCTCGTGCAGCACCGTCGCGACCAGCTCCATCGTATCCCGGCTCATCGCCGTCGAGAAGAGCGGATCGCTCAGGTAGCCCAGCGTCGAGAAGGCTCCCGCGGGCCGCAGGTACACATCCAATCCCCGTCCCCCATACTCGTCGGCGGCGCGGCGCGCGTGC
>JAUYMC010000076.1 GCA_030699545.1 Gemmatimonadales bacterium
GGTGGTCGACGCCGGCGTGACGCTGCGAAACTATTCGACTGTCCTCGCCCGACAGCGCTGGACCCTGTGGGGGGTCGGGGCCGAAGCACGCGTTCCGTTTAGCGGCGGCCGCGTCCACGCGCTCGGGCGTTTCGGATTGTATCCCTGGGCATCGGTCCACGGGCTGCCGCGCGCCCATCTCGCGGTCGCGAGCGCCGTCGGCCTGGCGTATACCAGCGGGCCCTGGAGTCTCGCCCTCCGGTATGAATTCGAGCGCTGCGACTTTTCGCTCTCGGGCGGCGACGAGCGCATCGAACAGTTGGCGGGTCTGGTGGTCCGGGCGGGCTGGGCGATGTCGAGGTAATGCAACCTTTCCCCTGTCGGCCGCGTCTTACCCTCTGAGTTCGACAGACGCCTCGCCGGAGGAGGATGTATGCGCGGTCTGACAGTGCTGGTTGCGACGATCCTGACAGTCGGATACGGCTTCGCCGCCCAAGCCGCCATGACCGCCGATCGCGCGGAGACGATTCGCCGCGTGGCCGGCCGCACCCTTGAGCCCACCTCCACACTCCCGGCCGATGTCTCGGGACGGGTGTGGTATGGCGGCATGCTCGCGCCGGTCACCATCGAGGCCACCACGGCGGCCCCGAACTGCGAAACTTGACAGGGGACGGCCCCGTAGCGACTCCTATGGCCATGGCGATCGACCACCCGGCTTCCCCATTTCGTCGGTTTCTGCGCACCTGGCGCCGCGAGCTGATTCGCGGCGGCGTGCTGTTTGGGCTCGTGCTTGGCGTTGGCCTGGCGATCAGCCGCGTCAACGTCAACGCCTCGGTGCCGTGGGACGCCCTCGAAGCCCTCGGTGATCTCGATGCCCTGAGCCGCGGCGGGGACTTCTTCGGCGCCGGCCGCGAGACCGGCGATCAGTGGGAGTTCCGTCAGGAAGTGAACACCTCGCAGCGCATCTGGATTCGCAATACGATCGGCCCCATCGAAGTCGCGGCCGGCGACGGGAACATGCTCGAAGTGATCGCCGAGAAAAGCTGGCGGCACTCGAGCCCGTCGCAGGTCCAGCTCGTGGCGGTCCCCAGCGCGAGCGGCGTGACGATTTGCGCCCTGTGGGAAGCGCGCGAGGCGCACTGCGATGACGCCGGCCTGTATCGGCAGAACCGGATTCGCAAGAACGACGTCGCCGTCCGCTTCTGGGTCAAGCTGCCGCGCGGCGTGCCGCTCGATGCCTCGACGGTGAACGGCGAGCTGGAAATCGACGGCGTCAGCGCGCCGGTCGACGCCAGCACGGTGAACGGCCGCGTGCTCGTGCGCACCGCGATGGGGCCGGTCAATGCCTCGACGGTGAACGGCAGCATCGAAGCGATCATGGAATCACTGACGGGCGGCGACATCGCGCTCGAGACGGTGAACGGCTCGGTGACGGCGGTCCTGCCGGCCAAGCTCGCCGCCATTCTCGACGCCGAGACGGTGAACGGGCGCGTGGATACCGACTTCCCCGTGCAGATCACCGGCAAGATCACGCCGCGGCATCTGCGCGGCACGATCGGGACCAATATCCGCCCCGGGACCGCGAACCTGCCGACCCTGAAGCTCAACACGGTGAACGGATCGATCACGATCCGCGAGGCGTCCCCGACGCCCGTGCCGGCCCGCGCGCCCCGTGCGCAACGGACGCCGCCGGCGGCGGGCGTGGCGCCGGTCGCCCCCGCTCCGCCGACGCCTACACCGTAGGCGCCGCGCTTCCGCGACCGGCCACGCTGTAGGGCCACCGGCCCGGATACAGATCGGCGAGCGCGTAGATCATCACCGCGGCGCCCGCCAGCGTGATGTTCTTGAAGAAGTGTCCTGCCTGATTCTGCGCCATCATCGGATCGGCCAGTCCCCAGAAGCGATGCATGAAGAACGACACGGGCACGAGAAACGCCACCAGGAGCAACGCCCCCAGCTTCACCCGCCAGCCGAGCAGAATGCAGAGCCCACCGACCAGCAGCATGATGCCCGTCACGACGACCGCGAGCGTCGGGGCCGGGACGCCCATGCTGGCGGTGTACTGCGCCATCATGCCGACCTTGGTCAGGTGATTGACGCCGGAGTAGAGGAAAAAGAAAGCGAAGATGATCCGTCCGACGAGCAACAGAGCGCTGGTCATGGTGACGATCCTCAGTGAGGGGTGTGGAGGTACGCGGCGACTTCGTCGGGGAAGGTCCGCACATTGACGGGCTTCGTGATGTAACCGTCGAAGCCCGCCGCCGCCGCGCGGGCCCGATCTTCCGGCATCGCATGCGCCGTCAGCGCCACCACTTTCCACGGGCGCTGCGGCATCGCCTTCAACTCCTCGAGAACGGCAAACCCATCACGGCCCGGCAGCTGGATGTCGAGCAGCACGAGCGCCGGCGTCGGCGCATGCGTGCGCAGCACCTCGGCCACGCGATCGCCGTTCGGCAAGCCGAGCACCTCGTGGCCTTTCAGCGTTAGCAGGGTGGACAGCAGCTTGAGGTTGTCGGGTTGATCTTCGACCACCACGATCGTCGCCATCAGCGGGCCTCCGCCGCGTGCGGCAGGGTGAACCAGAATGTGCTGCCCTGACCCATGGCGCTCTCGACCCCCATCGTGCCGCCCTGCAGCTCGACCAGGCGGCGCGACAGCGCGAGCCCCAGCCCCGTGCCCTCATAGCGGCGGCTGGCGGAGGCGTCGAGCTGCACGAACTCCTGGAACAGCTTGGCCTGATCCTCCGGCGCGATCCCGATGCCGGTGTCGGTGACCGCCACGCGAACGGCGTCGCCGCCGTTACTGGCGCCGGCGACGAGGGTGATCCGCCCGCCGTCGGGGGTGAACTTGATCGCGTTCGACAGGAGATTCAGCAGCACCTGCCGCGCGCGGCCGGGATCGGCCTGGACGCGCAGGCCGTCGGGTGGCGGGGCGACGACGACGGCGTGGCGGTGCTGCTGCGCCTGGGCGTGCACGATCCCGGCCGCTTCCACCAGCAGCGCCGCGACGTCGACCGGTTCGGGCCGCAGCTCCATCCGGCCGGCGGCGATGCGCTGCAGATCGAGCAGCTCGCTGATCAGCTCGAGCAGGTGGCGGCCGTTGCGGGCGACCGTTTCCAGAAAGTCGCGCTGCTGGTCCGACAGCGGGCCGAGATCCTGGGTGAGCAGCAGATCCGTGAACCCGATGATGCTGTTGAGCGGGGTGCGCAGTTCGTGCGAGATGTTCGACAGAAACTGGTCCTTGGTGCGCATCACCTGGTCGAGCGCGGTGTTGAGCTCTTCCAGGCGGTTGGCCGTCTGCCGCACCTCGGTCGCGAGACGGCGGGTGTGGTGATGCGACGAGTCCCGCTCGCACGCGATGGCGAGATTCGGGGCGGCCTGATCGAGCGCCGCCCGCTCGTCCGCGCCGAACTGCGCGCCCGGCACCACGCCCAGCACCCCCACGAGCTTGCTGCCCGATCGCAGCGGCACGAGGACCAGCCCGTGGGCGGCGGGACCGCTGAGGTGCAGCTGATGGCGCACCGCTTGTCCGGCCTCGCCGAGGTAGTGCATCGCCTGCGTGGCGTCGCCGACGAGGTCGCGCATCGTGGCGCGGGGGACCGGGCGGGCGCCGCCTTCGATGCCGCGGGCCCCCGTGGGCGCCCACTCATTGGCGTTGTAGGCGGGTTGATACAGGACGATCCCGCTCGCCCGCGTCGCGCCGGCGATGATCCCGAGCGCCTGCCCGAGGCCGGTAGTGGCTTCGTCGGCCGGCGTGTTGAGCGCGGCGAGGAGTTGCGACAGATAGCTATGCAACTGCTCGCGCCATGCCAATGCCGCGGCCATGCGGTTGACGCCGCGCGCGATCGTCCCGAACTCGCCCGGCTGCGTTTCCGAGAGGGGTTCGAGATACTGGCCTTCGGCGACGCGCTGCAGCGCGGTGACCACGCGGCCGAAGGGGGCGGCCAGGCGGCGGCGGTTGTACCAGAACCCGAGGCTGAGCACGATCAACATAGAAAGGAAGAGGACGGTGGCCGCGATCGCCGCGTTGACGGCCGTGTCGCCCGCGTCCGCGGCGAGCTCCGCCGCGGCCGACACTTCGACCGCGATGGCGGGGGAGGGCGAGAGCCGCTGCAGGCGGTCGAGGCGCAGATCGAGCTCGACCATCGCGGCCTGCGTGGCGCGTGCACCGCGCCACGTGGCGATCTGCGTCACGAGCCCGACGAGTGCGACGGCGATGAACGTCGCCGCGAACAGGCGGGTGATGCTGGGGGCCGCCCGCATGGGGCTCCATAATACGGCGGCGACGTGTACCTTCCAAGCCGTGAGGCCCGAGACCCTTGGCGTGATCGGACTGGGCGCGATCGGTGGCTCGTTGGCACGCCAGGCGAAGCGGTCCGGCGGTGGGATGCGGGTCCTGGGGTGGTCGCCCGAACCGGCCGAGCGCGCGGCCGCCGTACAGGACGGCGCCCTCGATGACGCGCCGGCCCGCGCCGCCGACGTCGCCCGCGCCGCCGACTTCCTCGTGCTCGCGGCACCGCCCGCCGCGAACCTCGTGCAGCTCGATGCCCTCGCCCCCCAGTTGCGGCCCGGTGCGTTCGTCACGGACGTCGGCTCGGTGAAGCGCGCCATTGTCGCGCGCGCCGAGCGGCTCGGCCTCGGCGCGCGATTCGCCGGCAGCCACCCGATGGCGGGCACGCACCTGCGCGGCTTCGCCGCGGCGCGCGCCGATCTGTTCCGCGGCGCCGTCGTCTACGTGACGCCGTGCGCGGCCGGACCCGGGGAAGGCGCGGCGCGGGAAGTGGCGCACTTCTGGGCGGCGGTGCTCGAGGCGCATCCCGTCATCCTCGATGCCGGACGGCACGACGCGCAGCTCGCGGCCACGAGCCACGTCCCGCAGGTCGTCGCCTCGCTGCTCGCCGATTTCCTGGCGCGGCATGCGCCGCCGGGGGCGTCGCTGGGGCGCGGCGCGCTCGACACCACGCGCCTGGCGGCGAGCGATCCGGCGTTGTGGACGGAGATTCTGCTCATGAACCGCGACGAGCTGCTGCCCGCGCTGCGCGCCCTGGAGGAATCGCTGGGGACCGCCGAGCGCGCGATCGAGATGGGGGACGCCGCGGCCCTGACCGCCTGGCTCGCGCGCGCCGCGGTGTGGCGCCGGCGCCTCGAGGGGCGGGGGGACGGCGCGTGAAGGTTCGCGGCGCCGTGCGGCCGCCAGGGGACAAGAGCATTTCGCATCGGGCCCTCATGCTGGCGGCGCTGGCGCGGGGCACGAGCGCGCTGACCGGACTGCTCACCGGCGCCGACGTGAAGAGCACCGCACACGTGCTCCGCCAGCTCGGCGCGGAGATTTCGCCGATCCGGGACGGCGTTGCGGTGCGGATTTCCCGCGCACCGCTCACCGCGCCCCGCGCACGCCTCCATTGCGGCAACTCCGGCACCACCGCTCGCCTGGTGCTCGGCATCCTCGCCGGACAGCAATTCGCCGCGACGCTCACCGGCGATGCCTCGTTGCGGCGGCGGCCGATGCGGCGCGTGACCGAGCCGTTGCGCGCGATGGGCGCCGAAATCACGCAGCTCGGCGACACGCTGCCCGTCACGATCCGCGGCGGGCGCCTGCGGGACCTGACCTACACGAGTCCCGTCGCCAGCGCGCAGGTGAAGAGCGCCATCCTCTTCGCCGCGCTCACAGGACGGGTCGCGGCGACCATTCGCGAGCCGTACCGCTCCCGCGACCATACGGAGCGCCTGTTCGCTCACCTCGGTCTCGACATCCACGATCGCGCGGGCGCGATTGTCTTTGCGCCGGCCGTCCGGCCGTCCGGCCTGCCGGCCCTCGATCTGTCGATCCCCGGCGACATCTCGAGCGCCGCGTTTCTTGTCGCTGCCGCCGTGCTGGCCGACGCAGGGGAGCTCGTGGTCGAGAACGTCGGCGTGAATCCGACGCGGACGGGCGCGCTCGTCGTGCTGGCGCGGATGGGGGCGCCGGTGGACCGCATCAACCTGCGGGACGCCGGCGGCGAGCCGGTCGCCGATCTGGTCGTGCGTCCGGCCGCGCTGCGCGGGACCGACGTCACCGCCGCCGAGGTCCCCACGCTGGTGGACGAGGTGCCGATCCTGGCGGTGCTGGCGAGCCGGGCGCGGGGACAGACGGTGTTCCGCGAAGTCGGTGAGCTGCGGGTCAAGGAGAGCAACCGGCTGGAGCTCGTGGCGGCGAATCTCCGCGCCGTGGGCGTGAAGGCGGAGGCGCAGGGCAACGATCTGCACGTCGAGGGTGGGGACGCGCCGCCGCGTGGGCGCGTGGACACGGCCCACGATCACCGTCTGGCGATGGCGTTCGCGGTCCTGGGCACCCTGCGGGGAGCGAAGATCACCTTGTCGGAGCGGCAATCGGTGGCCATCAGCTATCCCGACTTCTTTCGCGATCTCCGGATATGCTGCGCGTAATCGCGATCGACGGCCCGGCGGCCTCGGGCAAGAGCTCCACCGGATCCCTCGTGGCGCGGGAGCTCGGGTGGGCGCATCTCGATTCGGGGGCCCTGTATCGCGCCGTGACGCTCGCGGCCCTCGATCGCTTCGAGGACATGCCCAATACGATCGTCCCCACGAGCCAGATCCTCGCGCTCCTCGACGAGCTGCGCGTCCGGCTGGTGCTGGTGGGGGATGAGTTTCGACCGGAGATCGCGGGGGTGGATGTCGAGCACGCGATCCGCGACGATCGCGTGACCCGGCACGTGTCGACGATCGCGGCGCTGCCGGAGGTCCGGGCCTGGGTGAACGCCCAGCAACGCCACAACGCCGGCGATCAGGCGCGGGGTGTCGTGGTGGATGGCCGCGACATCGGGACCGTGGTGTTTCCCGACGCGCCGCTGAAGATCTACCTGACCGCGATGCCTGACGAGCGGGCCAAGCGGCGGCTGTCGCAGCGGGGCCGGACGGTGGACGACGCCGAGGTGCGGCGTGAGAGTGCGGCGCTGGCGGCGCGGGACGAGGCCGATTCGAGCCGGCCGGTCGCGCCTCTCAAACCCGCCCCCGATGCCGTTGTGCTCGATTCCACCACCCGCACACTGGCGCAGCAGGTGGCGCAGGTCGTCCAACTGGCGCGGCGGGTGTTCCCTGACTAGGTTTCCGCCACCACGCCCCACCACTGGAGGCTGGGTTCAACCCCAAACCCGAAACCAAACCGGTGTCCCGAATGCTCGTTGAAGCGCGTGACATAGAAGATTCCGAAGAAGACATTCCCGCCAAGAAGACCGTCCACTCGCAATTGCGCGTCCGCTCCGGCCTCGACGAGGAGTATTCCTCCGACGAGATCGCCAAGATGACGGAGCTGTATGAGGGGACGCTGTCGAATATCGAAGAAGGCGAAATCGTCAAATCGAAGGTGCTGCGCGTCACCGACACGGCCGTCATTCTCGACGTCGGGTTCAAGTCCGAAGGCGCCGTCGCGATCGACGAGTTCAAGGACCCCAAGAGCCTCAAAGAAGGCGACATCATCGAAGTCTTCCTGGAGCACCTCGAGGACCAGGAAGGCGCCGTCGTTCTTTCCAAGAAGAAAGCCGACTTCATGCGGGTCTGGGAAAAGATCCGCGAGGCCCACGAGAAGGACGAGGCGGTCGCCGGCACCCTGGTCAAGAAGATCAAGGGCGGCGTCGTCGTGGATCTGATGGGCGTGGACGCGTTCCTGCCGGGCAGCCAGATCGCGCTGCGCCGCGTGCCCAACATCGACGAGCTGCTCGGCCAGAGCTTCGAGTTCAAGATCATCAAGCTGAACAAGCGGCGCCGCAACATCGTCGTGTCGCGCCGCGTGCTGCTCGAGGCCGAGCGCAAGACCAAGCGCGACGTCCTGATGAAGGAGCTGTCGGTCGGCCAGACGCGCAAAGGCGTGGTCAAGAACATCACCGACTTCGGCGCCTTCATCGATCTGGGCGGCGTGGACGGCCTGCTGCACATCACCGACATGAGCTACGGCCGCGTGTCGCACCCCTCCGAGATGGTGCAGATCGGCCACGAGCTCGAGGTCAAGGTCCTCGACATCGATTGGGAGCGCGAGCGCATCTCGCTCGGCCTGAAGCAGCTCCAGACGTATCCCTGGCAGAACGTCGCCGCGAAGTATCCCGTCGGCACGCGCGTGCAGGGGAAAGTCGTCTCCATCACGAACTACGGCGCGTTCGTCGAGCTCGAGCCCGGGATCGAGGGGCTCGTGCACATCTCCGAGATGAGCTGGACGCGCAACGTCCGCCACCCGTCGAAGATCGTGTCCATCGGCGAGTCCATCGAAGCCGTCGTGCTCAAGGTGGACGAGACCGAAGAGAAAGTCTCGCTCGGCATGAAGCAGACGGAGCAGGATCCGTGGATGGCGCTGCCGCAGAAGTATCCGGTGGGCACGCGGCTCCGCGGAAAGGTCCGCAACCTCACGTCGTTCGGCGCGTTCGTCGAAATCGAGCCGGGGATCGACGGTCTGATTCACATCTCCGACATGTCGTGGACCAAGCGCGTGCAGCATCCGTCCGAAGTCGTGAAAAAGGGCGACGAGGTGGACGTGCTGATTCTGAACGTGGACGCCGAGAACAAGCGCATTTCGCTCGGGCTCAAGCAGGCCCAGGAAGATCCGTGGCTCCGCATCGGGGAGACGTATCCCGTCGGCACGGACCTGCGCGGCCGCGTCATGCGTCTGATGGACAAGGGTGTCGTGGTCGACCTGGGGAGCGACATCGAGGGCTTCGTGCCGATGTCGCAGCTCGGGATTCCCGACATCACGCAGCCGGGCGATGCGGTGAAAGAAGGGCAGGCGGTCGAGCTGAAGGTGCTCGAGGTCGATCCCATTCATCATCGGATCGTGCTGGCCGCCACCGGGTTTCCGCAGGACGACGTCATTCCGGTTCCGCCTCCGGCTCCGGTCAGTGAGGAGACGCCGAACGTAGACGCCTAAGAGGGGTGAGGAGCGTCTTCCTCGCCCCTCGGTTGCTCATAGCCCCTCAGCCCCTCAGCCTCTCGGCCTCGCAGCGTCTCCCTTACACACTCAGCCTCTGACCGTCAGATTCTCGACATGTCTATGCGAGAGAAACTCGAACTGCTGCAACAGAAGCGATCAGAATCGGAACAGGGCGGCGGTACCGATCGGATAGCTACTCAACACTCGAAGGGAAAGATGACGGCGCGCGAGCGGCTCGACGTGCTGCTCGATCCGGGATCGTTCGTCGAGATCGACCGCTTCGTGACCCATCGCACCACCGACTTCGGGCTCGGCGATCAGCAGGTGCTGGGCGACGGTGTCGTGACCGGCTGGGGGCGCATCGACGGCCGGCTCGTGTACGCCTTCTCGCAGGACTTCACCGTCTTCGGCGGGTCGCTCTCCGAGGCGCACGCGGAGAAGATCTGCAAGATCATGGATCTCGCCGTGCAGAACGGCGCGCCGGTGATCGGGCTGAACGACTCGGGCGGCGCGCGGATCCAGGAGGGCGTCGCCTCGCTCGGCGGCTACGCCGACATCTTCCTGCGCAACACGCTCGCCTCCGGCGTGGTGCCGCAGATCAGCGCGGTGCTCGGGCCCTGCGCCGGCGGCGCGGTGTACAGTCCCGCGATCACCGATTTCATCTTCATGGTGCGGGGCCTCTCCTACATGTTCGTGACCGGGCCGAGCGTCGTGAAAACGGTCACGCACGAGGAAGTGGACTTCGAGCGGCTCGGCGGCGCGGACGTCCACGGCGCCACATCGGGGATCGCGCACTTCGTGCACGATTCGGAGCTCGAGTCGCTCACCGCGATCCGCACGCTGCTGGCCTACGTGCCGTCCAACAATCTCGACAGTCCGCCCACGCGCCCCTCCGACGATCCCTCCGACCGGCGCGCGGAAGCGCTGCTCGACATCGTCCCCGACGAGCCCAGTAAGCCGTACGACATGCGCGACGTGATCCGGCACGTCGTGGATGGCGGCACGTTCTTCGAGGTGCAGCCCGACTACGCGGGCAATCTCCTGGTCGGCTTTGGCAGGCTCGGGGGCCGCTCGGTCGGGATCGTGGCGAATCAGCCGGCCGTGCTCGCGGGGGTGCTCGACATCGCCGCGTCGCTCAAGGGCGCCCGCTTCATCCGGTTTTGTGACGCCTTCAACATCCCGCTCGTCACCTTCGAGGATGTGCCGGGGTTCTTGCCCGGCGTCGCGCAGGAGCACGGCGGCATCATCAAGCATGGGGCGAAGCTGCTGTACGCGTTCTGCGAGGCCACCGTCCCCAAGCTCACGGTGATCACGCGCAAGGCGTACGGCGGCGCCTACGACGTCATGAGCTCCAAGCATGTGCGCGGCGACTACAACGTCGCGTGGCCGACGGCGGAGATCGCGGTCATGGGGCCCAAGGGCGCGGTGGAGATCCTCTATAAAGGAGAGGCGACGGAGGAGCGGGCGGCCGAGTACCGCGCCAAGTTCGCGCATCCGTACCAGGCGGCGGCGCGGGGGTACCTGGACGACATCATCGATCCCCGCGATACGCGGCCACGGCTGATCGATGCCCTGGTCACGCTCCAGACCAAGCGCGACCGCAATCCGTCCAAGAAGCATGGCAATATTCCTCTTTAGCGGACTGCTGGCGCTGGCGGCGCAGGCCCCCGCGGCCCCC
>JAUYMC010000087.1 GCA_030699545.1 Gemmatimonadales bacterium
CCGCTCGAGCTGCGCGACCGGCATGGCCAGGCGCTTGGCGAGGGCGGTGACCTCGCTACGCCCGTGCGGCAGGAACTCGTGTAAGGGAGGGTCGAGCAGGCGAATCGTGACCGGCAGTCCCTCCATCACGGCGAAGATGCCTTCGAAGTCGCCGCGCTGGATCGGCAGCAGCTTGGCGAGGGCGCGGCGGCGGCCGGCTTCGTCGGCCGCGACGATCATCTCCCGCATCGTGCCGATGCGCTCACCCTCGAAGAACATGTGCTCCGTCCGGCACAGCCCGATGCCCTCGGCGCCGAGGTCGCGCGCCTGCCGCGCGTCCTGCGGCGTATCGGCGTTGGCGCGCACCCGCAGCCGCCGGCGCGCGTCCGCCCAGGTCATCAGCGTGGTGAAATGCGCGCCGATCTTCGGCGTCACCAGCTTGGCGGCGCCGAGGAGCACGCGGCCGCTCGTGCCGTCCACGGTGATGATCTGACCGCGCTTCACCACACGCCCATTCGCGCGGAACCGGCCGGCGGCCGGGTTCACCTCGATGTCCGTGGCTCCCACCACGCAGGTCTTGCCCATCCCCCGCGCGACGATCGCCGCGTGGCTGGTCATGCCCCCGCGCGCCGTCAGCACCGCCCGGGCCGCGACGATCCCGTGAAAGTCTTCGGGCGAGGTTTCGGGCCGGACCAGAATGACATCCCGGCCCTTCTTCGTCAGGGCGTCGGCGGTGTCGGCGTCGAACACCGCCTCGCCCGTCGCCGCGCCGGGCGAAGCGGGCAGGCCCTTGGCGAGGACGGTGACGTCGGCCTTGGGGTCGACCATCGGATGGAACAGCTGGTCCAGGTCCTGCGGCGGCACGCGCTGCACCGCTTCGTCCTCGGTGATCAGCTTCTCGGCCACCATCTCGACCGCGATCCGCACGGCGGCGACGCCGGTGCGCTGCGCGCGGCGCGTCTGCAGCATGTACAGCGTGCCGCGCTCGAAGGTGAACTCGATGTCCTGCACATCCTTGAAGTGCCGTTCCAGCTTCTCGGCGAGCCGCTCGAGATCGCGGTAGATCTTGGCGCACTTGCCGCGTTTCAGCCGGGCGATCGGCTCGGGCGTCCGGGCGCCGGAGACCACGTCTTCTCCCTGCGCGTTCGTGAGGAGATCGCCGTTCAGGACCCGTTTCCCGGTGCTGCAATCGCGCGTGAACGCCACGCCGGTGCCGCAGTCGTCGCCCATGTTGCCGTAGACCATCGCGACGATGTTCACCGCCGTGCCGAGATCGTCGGGGATGCCGTGCACGCGGCGGTAATCGGCGGCGCGTCGCGTCCGCCAGCTCTTGAAGACGGCCTCGATGGCGCCCCACAACTGCGCGTGCGGATCGTCGGGGAAGGGGAGCCCGCTCCGTGACTGGATGATGGCCTTGAACTCCCGGACCAGCTCCTGCAGCTCGACCGGGGGGAGATCGATGTCGCGCTTGGCCTTGCGGCGGGCCTTCGCCTCGGCCAGCACCTCTTCGAAGGGCTCCTTGCCGAGGTCGAACACGACATCGCCGTACATCTGCACGAACCGCCGGTAGGAATCGTAGGCGAATCGTGGATTGCCCGACCCCTCGAGCAGCCCCTTCACCGTGTCGTCATTCAGCCCGAGGTTGAGAATCGTCTCCATCATGCCGGGCATGGAGACGGCCGCCCCCGAGCGCACCGACACGAGCAGCGGATGCTTGGCGTCCCCAAATCTCTTCCCCGTCGCCCGCTCGAGGTGCTTCAGGTGGCGCTCGACCTCTTCGCGGAGCTCATCGGGGAACGTGCCGCGCTCGAGATAGGCGATGCAGAGTTTGGCGGAGATCGTGAAGCCCGGCGGGACGGGGAGGCCCAGGTTCGCCATCTCGGCGAGCCCCGCGCCCTTGCCGCCCAGGATGTCGCGCATGGCGGCCGAGCCGTCGGCCCGGCCCTTGCCGAAGAAGTAGACGTACCGCTCGACGGACCGCATGAAACGGCTTGGTTAAACGGGGAGGGCGGGCTGCAGCGGCACGAGCTGTCGGGCCCCCCCTCGGACATCGCCGGGGATCGCCGTCGGGTAGTCTCCCGAGAAGCACGCGTCGCAGAACTCCGCCGGGTCACCGCCGGCCGCCCGCCGCATTCCCGCGAGCGACAGGTAGCCCAGCGTATCGACGCCGAGATGACGCCGAATCTCCTCGACCGAATGCGACGACGCGATCAGCTCGCTGCGCGTCGGCGTGTCGATGCCGTAATAGCAGGGGCCGGTGATCGGCGCGGACGCGAGGCGAAAGTGCACCTCCACCGCGCCTGCCTGGCGAATCATTTGCACCAGCTCGCGGCTCGTCGTGCCGCGGACCAGAGAGTCATCCACGACCACGACGTTCTTGCCGGCGAGGACTTCGCGGACGGGATTGAACTTGATCTTCACCTTGGCGTTGCGGGCCGCCTGCGTGGGATTGATGAACGTCCGGCCGACGTAGTGGTTGCGGATCAGGGCGTGCTCGAGCTTGAGGCCCGCCTCCTCCGCAAATCCCAACGCCATCGCATTCGAGGAGTCCGGCACCGAGAAGACGCAGTCCGCACCGGACGCCGGATGCTCCCGCGCCAGCTCGCGGCCCAGCGCCCGGCGGACACGGTCCACGGAGCGGCCGAAGATCGTGCTGTCGGGCCGCGAGAAGTAGACGAGCTCAAAGATGCAGCGCCGCGCCGGCTTGGCCGGAAGCGACGGCAGGCGATCGACCTCGCCATCCTGAATGCGGAGGAACTCCCCCGGCCCGATCTCGCGGACGGGCGTCGCGCCCATCAAATCGAGCGCGCAGGTCTCCGAGGCGAGCACGTGTCCGCCGTTCCCCAGACGGCCCAGCCACAGCGGGCGGAAGCCGCGCGAGTCCACGATCGCGTACAGCGTGCGGCCGACGGTCACGACGAGCGAATACGCCCCTTCGACACGTTCCAGGGCGTCGAGCAGCTGGTCCTCCGGCTCGCGGGCTTCCGAGCGGGCGATCAAGTGGATCAGCACCTCGCTGTCGGACGTGGTCTGAAAAATCGATCCTTTGGCGACGAGGTCGGCCCGCAGCGGGTCGGCGTTGGTGAGGTTGCCGTTGTGCGCCAGCGCCAGCGGCCCGTCGCGGTAATTCGCGAGGATCGGCTGCGCATTGGCGAGGACGGACGATCCGGTGGTGGAGTAGCGCGTGTGGCCGATCGCCACGTCCCCGGCGAGTCCGGCGAGCACGTCTTCCGCGAAGACGTCGGAGACCAGCCCCATGCCGCGGTGCAGGCGCGCATCACCCGCCGGGTCGACGGCCACGATCCCCGCGGACTCCTGCCCGCGGTGCTGCAGGCTGTAGAGGCCGAGATAGGCGACGCGCGATGCGTCGGGAACGCCGGAAACGCCGATGATGCCGCACATACCGCCGTCAGTCTCCCATGCGCCGGGGAAGCGCAGTGAAATATACGTCCCGCAGCCGGGCCACGGGCTCGTCGATGCGCGCGTCGCGCAGCGTCACGCGGAACGCTCCATTGGCCGCGCCCACGGTTCCCACCCGCGCGACAGGGATGCCGTGCTCCCGCGCCAGCGCCGCGACGGCCGCGAGCCGCTCGGGCGAACAGGTGACTACGGCGCGGGCTTGAGACTCGCTGAATAACAATTGGTGAGCGGTGAGCGGTGCGCCGTACCCCGTGACATCCACGTCGAGACCCAGTCCCGTGGGCTCGTAGGCGCCCCCCATCGCGACTTCCGCCAACGCGACCGCGAGCCCCCCCTGCGAACAGTCGTGCGCCGACCGGAACAGTCCCCCCTCGGCGCCGGCGACGAGGAGCTCGACCAGGCGCCGCTCGGACTCGAGGTCCACGCGAGGCGGGGTCCCACCGACGAAGTCGCAGCACACTTCCCAGTACGCCGAGCCGCCGGGCTCATCGTGCGTGGTGCCGAGCACCAACACGGCATCGCCCGGCGTGCGGGCGTGGCTGGGCACGGCCTGCTCGACGTGCTGGAGCAGGCCGACCATCCCGACCACGGGCGTCGGCGGGACGGCGCCGGTGGGGCTCTCATTGTAGAACGACACGTTGCCGCCGGTGACCGGCGTGCCGAGGGCACGGCAGGCGTCGGCGATGCCGCGGCACGCTTCGATGAATTGATGGAACACCCCGGGCCGTTCGGGGCTGCCGAAGTTGAGGCAGTCGGTGATGCCCAGCGGACGCGCGCCGGTGCAGGCGACGTTGCGCGCGGCCTCGGCCACCGTGGCCTTGCCGCCTTCGTACGGATCGAGCAGGACGTAGCGGCTGTTGCAGTCGGTGGTCACGGCGAGGGCGAACTCCTGATGGCGGACGCGCACGACGCCGGCGTCACCCCCGGGCGCGATGACGGTGCTCGCCTGGACGGTGGAATCGTATTGCTCGAAGACCCAGCGCTTGGAAGCGATGGACGGATGATCGAGCAACATGAGCAACGCTTCTGAAGGCGTGGGGTGTGGGGAGTGGAGAGTGGGACTCGCCGCCCGCAGCTCCGTGACCCTGGGGTCTTCATTCGCTTCCGGGTAATAGACCGGGCAGTCCTCGACCAGCCGCCGGCCCGGGATCTCGACGACCGTCTTCCCCTGCCAGGTGCAGCGATACATCCCGTCGTCCGTCACGGTCCCGATCGGCGTGGCGTCGAGCTCCCACTTGGCGGCGATCGCCTGCGCCTGGGCCACCCGGTCGGTCTTGGCGACGACGAGCATCCGCTCCTGCGATTCCGAAAGCAGGATCTCGTACGGCGTCATCCCCGGCTCGCGAGTCGGCACCGCACTGAGATCGATCTCCACGCCGACGCCGCCCCGCGCGGCCATCTCGGCCGACGACGACGTGAGACCCGCCGCCCCCATGTCTTGGATGGCGACGATGTGTCCGGAGGCGATGAGCTCGAGGCTCGCCTCGAGCAGCAGCTTTTCGGTGAAGGGGTCGCCGACCTGGACCTGCGGGCGGCGCTGCTCGCTTTCGTGGGTCAGCTCCTCGGAGGCGAACGCGGCGCCGTGGATGCCGTCCCGCCCCGTGCGCGACCCGACGGCGAGCAGCACGTTGCCCACGCCGTGCGCGGCGGATGTGATGAGGTCCGCTTCCCGCAGCACCCCGACGCACATCGCGTTGACCAGCGGGTTGCCGGCGTAGCCCGGCGCGAAGTCCACTTCGCCGCCCAGCGTCGGCACGCCGACGCAGTTGCCGTAGTCGCCGATACCGCGCACCGCGCCGGCGAACAGGT
>JAUYMC010000059.1 GCA_030699545.1 Gemmatimonadales bacterium
AGCGTGACCCGCGTCGGCGGGTTGATGGCCGATGTGCCCGACGGCTTCGTCGAGCGGCTGCGCCATTTCACCGACACCTTTCCCAAGACGCTGGCCGAGATCGACCGCGTGCTCACGCGCAACGCCGTGTGGGTTGGACGAACGCAGGGCGTGGGTATCATGACGGCGGCCGAGGCGGTCAATTACTCGCTGTCCGGACCGATGCTGCGCGCCAGCGGCGTGGCGTACGACGTTCGCAAGGACAAGCCGTACCTCGACTACGAGACGTACGACTTCGAGATCCCGGTGGGCGAGCATGGCGACGTCTACGACCGCTACCTCGTCCGCCTGGAGGAGTGCCATCAGTCGAACCGCATCCTCCAGCAGGCGCTCGACCGGCTCCCGGACGGCCCGATCAACGTGGACGACCCGCGCGTGATCCTCCCGACCAAGACGCGCGCCATGAGCGACATGGAAGCGATGATCTTCCACTTCAAGCAGGTGATGGAGGGGGTGCCGGCGCCCGTGGGCGAAGCGTACGTCGGCATCGAGAACCCCAAGGGCGAGCTGGGCACCTATCTCGTGTCCGACGGCACCGCCAAGCCGGTGCGGTGGCGGATCCGTCCGCCGTCCTTCATTAATCTGTCCGCGCTCCCCAAGATGGCCGAAGGCCATCTCCTGTCGGATCTGATCGCGATCAATGCGTCGGTGGATATCGTCATGGGTGAGGTCGATCGATGAGCGTCACGGAAGACACCCAACCCGTCTTCACGGGCGCGGTCCTGGAAGCGCTGCAGGCCGTCCTCGGCCGCTATCCGACCAAACAGGCGGCGCTGCTGCCGGCACTGTGGCTCGCGCAGCGGGAGCGCGGCTGGATTTCCGACCGCGTCATGGCGGAAGTGGCGGAAGTGCTCGGCCTGACACCGGCCTATGTCAAAGGCGTGGTGACGTTCTATACGATGTACCACCAGCACCCGGTGGGCAAACACTTCGTGCAGGTGTGCACGACGTCCCCCTGCAACATCTGCGGCGCCGAGGGCGTGCTGAAGGCCTTGCTCGAGCAGACCGGCGCGCGCGACGCCGGCGCCACCAGCCCCGACGGCAACTGGACCGTCATCGAAGTCGAGTGCCTCGGCGCGTGCGGGTTCGCGACGCCCGTGCTCGTCAATGACGATTTCATCGAGAGCGTGACGGTGGAGAAAGTGCCGGCGCTCGTGAGGAAGTACCGGTAATGGGATTCCCGCACCAGCCGCACCCCAAAGAAACGGTCGTCCTCTCGCAGTACTTCGGCGACCCCGACGCGCGCACCTATAAGGGATGGGTGAAGCGCGGCGGCTACGAAGCGCTGCGCAACGCCCTCGCGACGGCGCCGGCCGCGGTCGTCGAGCAGGTGAAGGAGTCGGGCTTACGGGGCCGCGGCGGCGCGGGCTTCCCGACCGGGCTCAAGTGGTCGTTCATGCCGAAGGCCAAGACGCGTCCTCACTATGTGTGTGTCAATGCGGATGAGTCCGAACCGGGGACGTTCAAGGACCGCGAGATCATGCGGTGGACACCGCACGCCCTGCTGGAAGGGGCGGCCATCGCCGCGCACGCGATTCAGGCGGAGGTGGTGGTCATCTACATCCGCGGCGAGTTCACCGAGCCGTGGGCCATCACGGAGAAAGCGCTCGCGGAAGCCGACGCCGCCGGCGTATTCGGTACGATCAAAGTGTACCTGCACCGCGGCGCCGGGGCCTACATCTGCGGCGAAGAAACCGCCCTCATGAATTCGATCGAGGGCAAGCGCGGCAACCCGCGCATCAAGCCGCCGTTCCCCGCCGTGGCCGGCCTGTTCGGCATGCCGACGACCATCAACAACGTCGAAACGCTGGCGGCCGTCCCGCACATCCTCAACCGCGGCGCGGCGTGGTACAGGGGGCTCAGTCTCTCGAATCCCCAGAGCACCGGCACCAAGCTGTTCTCGGTGTGCGGGCACGTGCAGCGGCCCGGCAATTACGAGGTTACGCTCGGCTTTCCGCTCAAGGACCTGCTGTACGACCTGTGCGGCGGCCCGCTGCCGGGCCGCACGCTCAAGGCGTGCATCCCCGGCGGGTCCTCCGTTCCCATCCTGACCCGCGAGGAGACCGAGGCCTGTCTGCTCGACTACGAAGGCGTGGTGGCGTCGGGCTCGATGTTGGGGTCCGGCGGCGTGATCGTGTTCGACGACTCGACCGACATGGTCTATCAGATCATGCGGCTGGCGCGGTTCTACGCCCACGAATCGTGCGCGCAGTGCACGCAGTGCCGGGAGGGGACGGCGTGGACCACCAAGATCCTCGAGCGGATCCTGGCGGGGCAGGGCAAGACCGAAGACTTGGATCTCCTGCTCGATCTGTCGGAGAACATGACGGGCAAGACGATCTGCGTCCTGTCGGACTCCTGCGCGGCGCCGATCGTCAGCGGCATCAAGAAGTTCCGCGGCGAGTTCGACGCCTATCTGGCCGGCGCACGCTCACCCGTACCGGTTGGCTGAGGACCGATGGCCGAAGGCGTGATCACCCTGACGATCGACGGCGTCCCGGTCAGCGTTCCGCCGGGGACGCTCGTCATCGAAGCCGCCAAACAGGCGGGCGTGCTCGTCCCGCACTACTGCTATCACCCCGGGCTCGAAGTCGCGGGCGTCTGCCGCATGTGCCTGGTCGAAATCGAAAAAGCCCCGAAGCTCCAGATCGCATGCGCCACGACCGTGACGGAAGGAATGGTCGTCAAGACCCAGACCGTTCAGGCCAAGGACGCGCGTCAGGGCGTGCTCGAGTTTCTCCTCATCAACCATCCGCTCGACTGCCCCATCTGCGACCAGGCGGGCGAATGCGAGCTGCAGGACTTCGTCTTTCAGGAAGGGCGGGCCGCCACGCGCTACGGCGAGTTCGCCAAGCGCTTCAATCCCGTCGAAGACTTCGGCCCCGACATCCTGTACGTGCCGAACCGCTGCATTCTCTGCACGCGCTGCGTGCGCTTCATGGAGGATCTCGCACGGGAGCCGGTGCTGAACGTCTCCGAGCGCGGCGATCGGGCGTTCGTCGGGATCCATCCCGACGCGCGGCTCGATCATCCGTGGGCCGGCAACGTGGTGGACCTCTGTCCCGTCGGTTCGCTCCTCTCCAAGGACTTCCTGCACAAGGCGCGGGCGTGGGAGCTGGACAAGACGCCCTCCATCTGCACCGGCTGCTCGCAGGGGTGCAACATCAGTCTCGATACGCGCGAAGAAGTCGTCGTGCGGGTACGGCCCCGGTCCAACCTCGAGGTGAATCAGTACTTCATCTGCGATCACGGCCGCATGCACTATCCCTGGATGAACCGCGGCGACCGGATCGAAGCGCCGCTGGTCAAGCACAACGGGGAGTTGCGCGCGACGGACTGGGAAGAGGCGTTCGACCGGGTCGTGACGATCCTGCGGGGCGCGGCCGGCGGTGGCAAGGCGGTCGCGATCGTGTCGCCCGGCGCTTCCTCGGAGGCGCTGGCGCTCGTGAAACGCCTGCTGTCCGGCTTCGACTGGAAGGGGGCGTTTCAGGTCGTGATGGGCGACGAAGCGCCGCTCCCCGGCGTCCCGAACCTGGCGCTCCGCGCCGAGCGGGTCCCGAACGCGAAGGGCGCCGAGCGGCTCGGCTACACGCGCGACTACGCCGCGGCGCTCGCGGCGGCGGCGACCGCCTCCGTCGTGTTCGTGCTCGATGACCCCGACTGCGGCGTGCAGACGGCCGGCGCGCTGATCTACGCCGGCACGGTGTTGCCCGCGGAATCGACGTGCCGCAACGCCGACGTCGTACTGCCGATCGCGAACGTCGCCGAGGAAGAGGGCACCTTCGTCAATCGGGACGGGCGCGAGCAGCGCTACTTCCCGGCCAAGCCGGCGCCGGGGATGGCGCAGCCCGCCGCGTGGGTGTTCGGCGAGCTGGTGGCCGCGATGGGCCTGGCGGAAGCTCAGCGATGAGCTTCTTCGTCGTCGTGTCCCTGCTCAAGGTTGTGGTGGTGTTTTTTGGGATGCTTTCGCTCGTCGCTGGTCTCACCTTCGCGGAGCGGCGCATTTGCGCCTGGATGCAAGACCGACTTGGGCCCAACCGCGTGGGTCCGCAAGGCATCCTCCAGCCGGCGGCCGACGGACTCAAGAATTTCCTGAAGGAAGAGACCTCGCCGGCTCTGGCCGACACGCCGCTGTTCACGCTCGCGCCGCTTATTGCCTTTGTGCCGGCGCTACTCACCTTCGCGGTGATTCCGTTCGCGGCGCCGCTTCCGACGCGCTGGGGACTGATTCCCATGGTCGTCGCGGATCTGCCCGTCGGCTTCCTCTATATTCTCGCGATCGGCTCGCTCGGCGTGTACGGCATCGTGCTCGCGGGGTGGGCGTCGAACAACAAATACGCGCTGCTCGGCGGCCTGCGCGCCTCGGCGCAAATGATCTCCTACGAGATCGCGTTGGGCCTGAGCGCCGTCGCGGTGCTGCTGCTCGCGGGGAATGTCACGCTATCACAGGTCATCGCGCAGCAGCAGCTCGGCGCGTGGTTCGTGGTCCCGCTCACCGTGGCCTTCGTGATCTTTCTGATCAGCGCATTCGCCGAGACCAATCGGCTTCCCTTCGATCTGCCCGAAGCTGAGGGAGAGTTGATCGCCGGCTATCACACCGAGTACAGCGCGATGAAGTTCTCGATGTTCTACATCGCCGAGTACTCGAACATGGTGACGGCGTCGGCGCTGATGGCGACGCTCTTCTTCGGTGGCTGGGACATTCCGCTGACGACGTGGGACGAAGGGGCGCCCAGCGTGCTCAAGACGCTCGCGACGCTCGCCGCGTTCGGCGCCAAGACGTTCGTGTTCCTGTTCACGTTTATCTGGGTGCGGTGGACCCTGCCGCGGTTCCGCTACGACCAGCTGATGGCGCTGGGATGGAAGGTGCTGCTGCCGCTCGCGCTGCTCTACATCACGATCATCGCCGGCGCGGTCTGGTTCACGCGCGTCCAGCTCGGGTGGGCCTACGGACCGGGCATGGCGTGGACGCTGGGCGGGCTGAACCTGGTGCTGCTCGTCCTGGTGGTGGGCTGGCTCGACCGCGGCCGGATCGTGTCGGGCAGCGGCACCGTACGAGAAGAGGCGGCCTGATGGCGATCGGCGTGAAAGTGATGAAGCGGCCCGAGAAGGACGTGTCCTACCTCCGGGCCACGCTCAAGGGCATGGCGTTGACGTTCAGCCACCTGTTTCGGCCGAAAGTCACGATGCAGTACCCCGAGGAGAAGTCCTCGAAGGACTGGACGCTCTCCTCGCGCTGGCGCGGCACCCACCGGATGCTCACCGACGAGCAGGGACGGGCGAAGTGCGTCGCCTGCGGGCTGTGCCCGCAGATCTGTCCGGCCAACTGCATCAAGCTGGTGCCCGGTGAGGATGAGGACGGGCACCGCTATCCGCTGATCTACGAAATCGACGAGTTCCGCTGCGTCTTCTGCGGCTACTGCCAGGAAGTCTGCCCGGAGGAAGCGATCCACGTCGGGGTGCATTACGAGAACTCGGAATACTCGCGCGACCGGTTCGTCTACGACCTCGAGCGGCTGTGCGCCCAGACGCACCCCGTCTCGACGCTGTGGGATCCTTCCGATCCGCGGGGCGAGTAAGTGAGCACGCTGACCGTCTTCTGGATCTTCGGGGTCATCGCCATGCTGGGCGGCCTGTTGTGCATCACGCGCCGCAGCCCCATCGGAAGCGCGTTGTGGCTCGTCGTGACGCTGTTTGCGCTGGCCGCGATGTTCGTGCTGCTCGACGCCCAGTTCCTCGCCGCGCTCCAGGTGCTCGTCTATGCCGGCGCGATCATGGTGCTGTTCCTCTTCGTCATCATGCTGCTCAATCTGGGCCGCCCCGGTCCCTCCGATATTCGCGGGACGATGGGGATCGGCGTGGCGATCGTGCTGGCGGGGGTGCTGCTGTTCCAGCTGCGCGTGCTCGGCACCGCGGCGCCGCCGGAGGCGATCGCCCTCCCCCCCGGGACGATGGCGGCGCTCCAGCAGCGCGAGGGGATCATCGGCAGCGTCGCGGGACCCCTGTTCGACGCCTACCTCATCCCCTTCGAGATCGCGAGCGTGCTGCTGCTCGCCGCGATCGTGGGCGCCGTCGTGCTCGCCAAGAAGCGGCTGTAGCATGCTGCTCGGTCCCGCGCTCGCGATCTCGGCCGTCCTGTTCACGCTCGGCGTCGCGGGCGTGCTACTGCGCCGCAACGTCATCGTCATCTTCATCTGCGTCGAGCTGATGCTCAACGCGGTGAACCTCACGTTCGTCGCCTTGTCGCAGCACCTCGGCGTCGGCGGCCAGGTATTCGTGTTCTTCGTCATGGCGGTGGCCGCCGCCGAGGCGGCCGTCGGTCTCGCCATCATTCTCGCCGTGTACCGCCACCAGCGGTCGGTGGATCTCCAGAACATGCGGCTGCTGAAGGGCTGATGACCGGCACCGCGGCGGATTTCGTCTGGCTCGCGCCCCTGCTGGCGCTGGCCGGGTTCGTCCTGAACGGCGCGCTCGCGCTGTGGCGGCCGGCCGCCAAGACCGCGGTGTCGGTGATCGGCGTCGGCGTCCTGGTCGGCGCGTTTGTCGTCGCGGTGCTGACGTTCCGCGCCTTCGCCGGACTCGAGACCGACGTGCCGCTCCTGTTCCGCTACTGGTCGTGGATGCCCGTCGGCGAGCTGCAGCTCGACGTCGCGCTCCAGGTCGATCAGCTCTCGACCGTCATGCTGCTGGTCGTGACCGGCGTCGGCTCGCTCATCCATCTGTTCAGCGTCGGCTACATGCGGGAGGACCCCGGCTACGCCCGCTACTTCGCCTACCTGAACCTCTTCGTCTTCTTCATGCTGGTGCTGGTCCTCGGCGCGAACTTCGCCGTGCTGTTCGTGGGGTGGGAAGGCGTGGGGCTGTGCAGCTACCTGCTCATCGGGTTCTGGTTCACCGAGACCGTGAACGCCGACGCCGGACGCAAGGCGTTCGTCGTCAACCGGATCGGCGATTTCGGCTTCCTCCTCGCGATGCTGATGATCTTCTGGGCCACAGGATCGCTCGATTTCGGCGCGGTGTTCGGGCAGGCGCCCGCCGCCTTCGACGCGGGCGGCGCGGCGATCACCGGCATCACGCTGCTGCTCTTCCTCGGCTGCACGGGAAAGTCGGCCCAGATCCCGCTGTACACCTGGCTGCCCGACGCGATGCAGGGCCCGACCCCGGTGTCGGCGCTGATCCACGCCGCCACGATGGTGACCGCGGGCGTCTACCTGGTGGCGCGCTGCGGCGTGCTGTTCGCGCTGGCGCCGCTGTCGAGCGCGGTCGTCGCGGGCACCGGTGCGCTGACCGCCCTATTCGCCGCGACGATCGCGCTGAAGCAGTGGGACATCAAGCGCGTGCTGGCCTACTCCACCATCTCCCAGCTGGGCTACATGTTCCTGGCCGTCGGGACCGGGGGGGCCGCGATGGCGGCCGGCATCTTCCACCTGGCCACGCACGCCTTCTTCAAGGCGCTGCTGTTCCTCGGCTCGGGCTCCGTGATCTTCGCGATGCATCGGGCCTACCACGCCACGCACTCGCCCGAAGACGCCCAGGACATGCGCAACATGGGCGGCCTGCGCCGCTTCATGCCCTGGACCGCCATGCTCATGTGGATCGCGACGCTGGCGATCGCGGGCGTGCCGTTTTTCTCGGGGTTCTTCTCCAAGGATGAGATCCTGGCGGCCGCCTTCGCCCGCGGCACCGTGCATCCGCAATGGCTCGTCTTCTGGGCGATCGGCCTCGTGGCCGCCCTGCTGACGGCGTTCTACATGACGCGCCTCATGCTCTACACCTTCCACGGCCCGAACCGGACGGGGGAGCGGGAGCGGCAGCACCTGGCCGAGGCGCCGTGGATGATGACGGGCCCGCTCCTGGTGCTGGGCGTGCTGTCCGCCGTCGGCGGGCTGCTGAATCTCCCCGCGCTGTGGGGAGGGAATGCCTGGTTGCATCACTGGCTCGAGCCGGTGACGGAGAGCGCCGTGGTCGACGCGGTCCCGCCCCTGTCGCACGGCACCGAGTGGGTGCTCGTCGGCATCGCGGTCGCGGTCGCGGTGCTCGGCGTCGTGGGGGCGTGGCGGCTGCTCAAGCCGGCCGGCCTCGTGCCCGCGCGGGAGGCGCCGGCGGAACGCGGGTTCCAGCGCGTGCTGCGCAACAAGTGGTATGTCGACGAGATCTACGACGCGCTGATCGTACGGCCGATCGTCTGGCTGTCGCGTGAAGTGCTGTGGAAGCGGGTGGACCAGCGGCTCGTCGACGGGGCGGGCGTGAACGGTGCCGCGCGCGCGGCGCGCGCCTGGGGCGCGCTGGGCACGCGGCTCCAGAACGGCCAGGTCGGCGTGTACGTCGCCCTGTTCGTCGTCGGCGTCCTGCTCGTGCTCTGGCGGGCGATCGGGTGATGTACGAGCGCTGGGCCCTGACGGCGCTCTTGGTCTGGCCGCTGGTCGCCGGGCTGGGAGTGATGGTGCTGCCCGCGCCGCGCGCCCGCGCCGCGGCGCTGGTCGCGAGCCTCGTGGAGTTCGCCATCTCGGCGCCGCTGTGGTGGACGTTTGTCCCCGACGGCGGCATGCAGTTCCTCGCCGATTACGCCTGGATTCCGGCGTGGGGCATCCGCTACACCGTGGGCGTCGACGGCATCTCGCTGTTCATGGTGCTGCTCACCACGTTCCTGATGCCGTTGTCGGTGCTCGGGAGCTGGAACATCCCGCGGCGCCAGCCGGCCTTCTTTGGCCTGCTGCTCATTCTCACGACCGGCATGATCGGCGTGTTCGTCTCGCTCGATCTCTTCCTCTTCTATGTGATGTGGGAAGTGATGCTGATCCCGATGTACTTCATCATCGGCGTGTGGGGCGGCGACAACCGGCTGTACGCGGCGATCAAGTTCTTCATCTATACCATGTTCGGGTCGCTGCTGATGCTGGTCGCGATCCTCGCGCTGTACACCGCCGCGGGGCGGGCGACCGGCACCTACTCGTTCGCGTATACGCACCTCCTGTCACAGGCGACCCAGCCGGGCCCGACGGCGTGGTGGTTGTTCGGCGCCTTCTTCCTGGCCTTCGCGATCAAGGTGCCGCTCTTCCCGTTCCATACGTGGCTGCCGGACGCGCACGTCGAGGCGCCCACGGCGGGCTCGGTGATCCTGGCCGGCATCCTCCTCAAGATGGGCACGTACGGATTCCTGCGGTTTGCGCTGCCGCTCTTCCCCGGCGTCGCGCTCCACGAAACCGTGCAGTTCGCCATCGTGGCGCTGTCGCTCGTCGGCATCATCTACGGCGGCCTGGTGGCGATGGTCCAGCCGGACTTCAAGAAACTGATCGCCTATTCGTCCGTCTCGCACCTCGGCTTCGTCATGCTCGGGATCTGGGCGCTCACCCTGCAGAGCGTCCAGGGCGCGCTGCTCGTGATGATCAACCACGGCATCTCCACGGGGGCGCTGTTCTTTCTGGTGGGCATGATCTACGAGCGCCGGCACAGCCGGATGATCGACGCCTACGGCGGCATCGCGCGGGTCGTGCCGCTGTTCGCGGCGATCCTCACGGTGGTGTCGCTGTCGTCGATCGGCCTGCCGGGCACCAACGGGTTCGTCGGCGAATTCCTCGTGCTGCTCGGGGCGTTCCGCCACTATCCGGTGGCGACGGCGATCGCGACGACCGGCGTCATCATCGCCGCCGCCTATCTGCTGTGGGCGCTGCAACGGATCATCTTCAACCCGCTCACCGATCCGGAGAACGAGCGGCTTACGGATCTCACGCCGCGCGAGCTGCTGGTGCTCGTCCCGCTCCTCGCCTGCATCGTCTGGATCGGCGTATACCCCAAGCCGTTCCTGCGGCGGATGGAGCCGGCGGCGCGCGCCCTCATCGAGCAGGTCCGTCCGGCGCCCCTCCCATGAGCCTCGATCCCACGCGCTACGGCGATCTCGCGTTGATCCTGCTCCCCGAGCTGGTGCTCACGGGCTGGGCGTTGATCGTGCTGCTGTTCGTCGCGTGGCGGCACGAGACGGCGCGCGATCTGCGGATCACCGGCTGGCTGACCTTCGCGGGCTTCGTCGCCACGGCGGGCGCGGTCTGGTGGCTGTGGTGGCGCGTCGCGCACGCCGCCGGCCTCGCCGGCATGATCGCCGTCGACGACTTCCGCTGGGCCTGTGACTGGATCTTCCTGGGCGCCGCCGCGCTCACGGTGCTGCTGTCGTTCCGCTATCTCGAGCGCGAGCAGCTGCTCGCGCCCGAGTATTACGTCCTGCTGATCTTCGCGACCCTGGGCATGATGATCATGGCGGGTGGCGCGGACCTGATGGTGATCTTCCTGGGCCTCGAGCTGATGTCCATCGCGGTGTACGTGCTCGCCGGCTTCGACCGCCGGCGCGCCCGCTCCGCGGAAGCGGCGATCAAGTACTTCCTGCTCGGCGCATTCGCTTCCGGATTCCTGTTGTACGGCATCGCGCTCGTGTATGGCGCGACCGGAACGACGAACATCGTGCTGATCGGTGTCCAGCTGGGGTTCGCCGGCCGGCCGGGGGTGATGCTGCTCGCCGGGTTGGCGCTGCTGCTCGTGGGATTCGCGTTCAAGGTGGCCGCCGTACCGTTCCACGCCTGGGCGCCCGACGTCTATGACGGCGCCCCAACGCCGGTCACGGCCTTCATGGCCACCGGCGTGAAAGCGGCCGCGTTTGCCGCCCTCTTCCGGGTGTTGCTGGAAGGCTTCGCACCCCTGGACGTCTGGCGGCACATCGTCTGGTGGCTCGCGCTGGTCACCATGATCGGCGGCAACCTGCTGGCGCTGGGGCAGCGATCGGTCAAGCGGATGCTCGCCTACTCCTCTGTCGCGCATGCCGGCTATCTGCTCGTCGCCGTCGCCGCCGAGGGCACGGCGGCCTTTCTCGTGTATCTCGCGGCCTACACGCTGATGACGCTGGGGGCGTTCGCCGTTCTGGCCGCCAAGGGCCGCGAGGGCGAGAGCGAGGTCACGATCGACGACCTGTCCGGCCTCGGCGGGCAGCGGCCCTGGCTCGCGTTCGCCATGGCGGTGTGCATGCTCTCGTTGCTTGGATTCCCCGCGACGGCCGGCTTCATCGGCAAATGGTACATCCTGCTGGCCGCCACGCAGGCGGGGGAGAACCTGCTCGCCGCCGCGCTCGTCGTGACCAGCGTCGTGTCGGCGGGGTACTACCTGCCCGTGATCATGGCGATGTACATGAAGCCGGAATCTTCGGAGGCGGCGCATGTGGATGTCCGGCTGGGCCGGACCGCGGCCGTCGCGGTCGCGCTGATGACCGCCGGCATCCTGATTCTCGGCGTCTGGCCCAACCGCCTGTTCGATCTCGCACGGACCGCCGGCGACAGCGTCCGGCCGGCGAATACACTCTCCGCACCGCCGTCCGGGGCCAGGCCGGGGAACTGAGCCGGCCCGCCATGCTGTGAAGCTACCGCACACGATTTTCCGGCAGTACGACATCCGCGGCGTGGTGGGCGAGCAGCTCACTCCCGCGACGGCGCGCGCCGTGGGGCAGGCGTTTGCGACCCTCGCCTGGGAGCGGCTGACCCCGACGCGGGCCCCGCGCTTGAGCGTCGGGCGCGACAACCGCCCGTCGGGCGCCGTCCTCGCCACCGCGGTGCGCGACGGGATCGCCGCCGCCGGCGGCATCGCCGTGGATGTCGGCGAGCTACCGACGCCCGCGCTGTACTTCGCCACCAAGACCCTCGAGGTCGATGGCGGCCTCCAGGTCACCGGCTCGCACAATCCCCCCGAGTTCAACGGCTTTAAGATGGTACTGGATCACAATGCCGTGTTCGGCGACGACATCCAGCAGCTGTACCGGCTCATCGATTCCGGCCGCCTGGACAACCGCCGGGACGGGCGCTCCATCACGCATCGGGCGGTGCTGGCCGATTACGCGGATGCCATCGTGACCCGCAACGGTCCCCTGCCGCGCCGGGTCAAAGTCGTGGTGGACTGTGGCAACGGCGTAACCAGCCTCATCGCCGTGGAGACCTTGCGCCGGCTCGGGGCTGAGGTGGTCCCGCTGTTCGCGGAATCGGACGGCACGTTCCCGAACCACCATCCCGATCCCACCGTCCCGGAAAACCTGGCCGACCTCCAGCGGGCCGTGCAGAGCGAGCGGGCAGAGCTGGGGATCGCCTTCGACGGCGACGGCGACCGGATCGGCGCGGTGGATGAGCGGGGAACGATCATCGCGGGTGACCAGCTGCTGGTGCTCTTCGGCCGCGATCTCGTGCACCGCGGCGGGGCGGGCAGCTCCGTGATCTTCGATGTGAAGTGCTCGGACGTGTTGCCGCAGATGCTGCGGCAGGCCGGGCTGCAACCGGTCATGTGGAAGACCGGCCATTCCTTCATCAAACAAAAGATGAAGGAATTGGGCGCCCCGCTCGCCGGGGAGATGAGCGGGCATATGTTCTTCGGCGGCGACTGGTATGGGTTCGATGACGCGCTGTTCGCCGCCGCGCGGCTGCTGGCGTACGTCGCCCGCGAGGGCGGGCCGTTGTCGCGCCTGCTCGCCGACTTGCCCCGCACATTCGCGACCCCCGAGCTGCGCGTCGACTGTCCCGACGAGCGCAAGTTCGACGTCGTCGAGCGCGCCGCCAGGTATTTCGCCTCGCGCTACACCGTCTCCACGCTCGACGGCGTGCGCATCACGTTCCCGGACGGCTGGGGATTGCTGCGCGCGTCCAACACGCAGCCCGCGCTGGTGATGCGGTTCGAGGCGGCGACGCCGGAGGCCCTCGCCGCCTACCGGCGCGAAGTCGAAGACTGGCTCGCCGCGTGATCCGCCCCGGACGGCGCGGCGTATACCTCATCGGCGCCGCCCTGCTCGTGGTGGCGCTCGTCGGGGGCCGGTGGCTGGCGGTGGAAACCGCCGAGCGGGCGTGGGCCCGGACGTTCGTCGGGGGAGCCGCGCTCATCGAGGTGCGCACCCTCGCCGTGCTGCTGCGCGGCCTCGTCATCGCCTTCGCCATCGCCTGGACGACGGGCAACCTCCTCGTCGTGTACCGATCCATCGGGTCGGTGCAAATGCCCCGCCGGCTCGGCAATCTCGAGATCGTCGAGGCCGTACCGCACCGGGTGTTGTTCGCGCTGACGATCGCCGTCGGCGTGCTCACCGGGCTGCTGCTGTCGCTGGGGGCAGGGGACTGGTGGCACGCGGCGGTGCTCGCCGCCGCGCCGCCGCGCCTGGGCATCGCCGAGGAAACGCTCGGCCATGACGTCGGCTACTACCTCGGGGTTCTCCCCTGGCGCTCGCTGCTCCAGGCCCGCGCGATGCTGCTCGCCACCAGCGTCACCATCGGCATCGCGATCCTCTACGGCGCGATCGGCGCGCTGCGCGTGCGGCGGGCGCGCATTCTCGCCAGCGATCGTGCCCGCCGTCACCTCGGGCTGCTGCTGGCCGCGCTCGGCCTGGTCATCGCGTGGGGCGCGATCCTCGATCCCGCGCAGGTCATCGCCGGACTGCACGGGCCGGTGGACGAGGCGGCGCTCACCGCGCGGCTCCCCGGCGCGCGGTTCGTCGCGGCGGTCGCGGTGCTCGCCACCCTCGTCTCGCTCGCGTGGGCGTGGCGCGACTGGCCCAACCTGATTATCGGCGGATGGTCGGCGTTGGTGCTCGCGGTGGTGGCCTGCTACGCCATCATTCCCGGCATCGTGCGCGCATCCGGGGGAAGGGACGATGACGGGGCCCTCCTGAGCGCGCGCCGGGCCGCGCTCGAACGCGTCGCGTTTGGGTTGGCGCCGCTGGACGGGGCGGCGCCCACCGCCTTCCCGTCCACGGCAGCGGCGATCCGGCAACTCCCGCTGTGGGACACCGAACGCGTTGCCGCAGTCGTCGGGGCGCCGCCCGTGGCGATTGCCCTGCGCGCCCCGGCGGAGGCACCCGCCCTTCGCGCCTCGTGGCTCGTCGCACCCACGGCCGCGCCCGCGATGCCGCGCATCGCCGAAGAGACCGACACCGGTCTCGCCCTGCGCCCGATCCCCACCACCGATTCGGCGGTGTGGTTCGGTCCCGGCGTGCGCGGCGTCGCCGTCGCCTCGCCCGATACCTGGCCGGCATTGCGGGCGGCGGGCATCCCCCTCGCCGGGGCGTGGCGGCGCGCCGCCCTGGCGTGGACGCTGCAGGGCGCGCAGCTCGCGCGCTCGGAGACGGACGGGCGCGTGCTGCTGTGGCGCCGCGACATCGTCGAGCGCCTGACCCATCTGGCGCCGTTCGCGACCTTCGGCCCGCCGGTGCCGGCCATCAGCGACAGCGCCATCTGGTGGGTCAGCTGGGGCTACGTCGCCAGCGCGTCGTTTCCGTTCACCCGCGCGCAACCATGGCGGGGACGGGACGTCCGCTACCTGCGTGCCGGTCTGGTCGGCGCGGTGCGCGTCGCAACGGGTGAGACGCACGTGTGGCTCGCTCCGGGATACGACTCGCTGACCGCCGTCTGGGCGCGGCATTTCGATCCGCTCATCGAGCCGGGCAGCCGCATTCCTCCCGCGTTGCGCGCGCAGCTCCCCTACCCGGAGGAGGCCTTCGCCGCCGCCGTGACGCAGCTGGTGCGCGGGCGCGCCGATTCCTCGTGGCGGCCGCGGCCCCGCATCGGGTTCCAGGTGCCCGTGGACGGCGAGCTGTGGACCGGCATCGGGCTCGAATCGGGCGCCCCGCCGCGCTTCGAGGGCGTGCTCGCGGGCAGCATCGGCCGCGCGGGGGATCCGCACCTCACCCTGTGGCGGCCGGCGCGCCCCACGCGTCTGCCCGGCGAAGTCGTCGGCTCGCAGGCCGTGCGGCCGGGCACCCTGCGGATGTGGCGCGCGGGCAGCGCCGTCGTCAGCGTCCAGGCGCAGTTCGTCCATCCCGCGGGGGAAGCGCCGCCGCGCCCCGAGGTGGCGCAGGTCTACGTGTCGCAGGATGAGCGCAGCGGCAACGCACCGACGGCGCTGGCGGCCCTGCGCGGCGGCGCGCCCATCGATACGTCGCTCGCCGCGCGTTGGGACCGCGCGCGCCGGCTGGTGCTGCAGGCGGATTCCGCGCTCGGCACGGGCGACCTCGAGCTGTTCGGCCGATTGTTCCGGCAGCTGGCGCGCCTGCTTGCTCCCGGTTCGCGCCCCCGCTAGGTTGCGCCGCCGTGTCCGCGCCGCCGGGGATCATCGTGATTGCGCTGGGCGGCAATGCCGTCGCCCCGGCGGGTGAGCGCCCCACCGTCAGCAACCAGTTCCGCCGCACCCGCGAAAGCCTCGGGCCGATCGTGGATCTCGCGCGCGAAGGGTGGCGCATCGCGCTCGTGCACGGCAACGGCCCGCAGGTGGGAGACGAGCTGGCGCGCAACGAAATCGCCGCCGACCAGCTGGAGCCGCTGCCACTCGGCGTCCTCGTGGCGGGGACGGCGGGATGGATGGGCTACATGATGCAGCAGTCCCTCCAGAACGCGTTGGCGCGCGCCGGCGTGCGGCGCTCGGTGGTCACGTTGATCACGCAGACGTTGTGCGATGCCGACGATCCGAATCTGCGGATGCCGTCGAAACCGATCGGACACAAACTGGATGCGGCCCGCCAGGCGCGGCTCGAGGCCCGCGGGATCACGGTGCGCGACGGGCGCCGGCTCGCGCCCAGTCCCAAGCCCGCGGGCATCGTGGAGCGGGACATGGTGCGGGATCTGGTCGCCGCCGGGCACATCGTCATCGCGGGCGGCGGCGGGGGCCCGCCGGTGTATCGCGATCCCCGGCTCGGCCTCGAGGGCATCGATGCCGTCGCCGACAAGGACCGGGTCGCCGCCATCCTCGGCCGCGAAATCGGCGCGCAGGTGCTGCTCATCCTGACGGATATCGATGCGGTCTATCGCGCGTACGGTACGCCGCAGCAGGAGCGCATCCGCCGCTTGACGCTGGCGCAAGCCGATCATCTCCTGACGGGGAAGGAGCTGGGCGGCGGGAGCATGCGGCCCAAGGTCGAGGCGGCCGCCGATTTCGTGCGGGCGGGCGGCGCACGCGCCATCATTGCGGAGCTGGACGAGGGGCTCGCCGCCCTGCGCGGTGAGTCCGGTACGACGATCACGAAGGAGCCGGCGTGAATCTCCACGAGTATCAGGCGCGCGACATCCTGCGGCGGCACGGCATTCCCGTGCCACCCGGCGACGTCGCCGCAACGCCGGCCGAAGCGCGCGCCATCGCCGAGCGGCTGGGGGGGGGCGGCACGGTCGTCGTGAAAGCGCAGGTGCATGCCGGCGGCCGGGGGAAAGCCGGGGGCGTGAAGCTGGCCGCCACCGCCGACGAGGCGGAAGCGCACGCGCGCGCGATTCTCGGCATGACCATCAAGGGCTTGACGGTGCGCAAGGTCCTCGTCGCGCCGGCCGCCGCGATCGCCTCCGAGAGCTATGTGGGCATCATCATCGATCGCACCAGCCAGCGACCGGTCCTGATGGTGAGCCCGGCGGGAGGCATCGACATCGAGGCAGTGGCCGCCCAGACGCCCGAGAAGATCCACAGGCTGGCCGTCGATCCCCGCTACGGCCTGCTGCCGCATCAGGCGCTGGCCCTCGGCTTCACGCTCTATCCGGCGGTGGCCCAGGCGCGCGCCGCGGCGGACATCATGCAGAAGCTCTACGCCGCCGTGTACGCCGTCGGCGCGTCGCTCGCCGAGATCAATCCGCTCGTGACCACGACCGACGGCGCCGTGCAGGCGCTCGACGCCAAGATCGCCGTGGACGACAACGAACTCGATCGGCGGCCCGAAATCGCCGCGCTGCGCGATGCGTCGGCCGAAGCCCCGGCGGAGCTCGCGGCGCGCGAGGCCGGCCTGACGTTCATCAAGCTCGACGGGACGATCGGCTGCATGGTCAACGGCGCGGGTCTCGCGATGGCGACGATGGATCTCGTCAAGCGGGCCGGCGGCGAACCGGCGAACTTCCTCGACATCGGCG
>JAUYMC010000123.1 GCA_030699545.1 Gemmatimonadales bacterium
ACTTCGTCTACCCTAGCCTATTGATCAAGAATCGCGGCCCGCGCGCCCAGCCGTCCCGACCCTTACCCGCAAGGAGTCCCCTTGAACACCCCCGCCTCGATCACCGCCGGGCGCCGCGGACTCGCCACCGCGGCCACCCGCTGGAAGCGCGGGGCGATCGGGGCCGTCCTACTCCTCCTCGCCGCCGCCCTCTTCTTCAACTTCCGCGGGACGGCTGCTGACGACGACGGCCGCTTCGTCGCCGAAGCGCTCTCGCGCGGCAAGGTCACCGCCCGCGTCACAGCCACCGGCACGCTCTCGGCGCTCGTCACGGTGCAGGTGGGGAGCCAGATCTCGGGGCGAATCCAGGAGCTGCTCGCCGACTTCAACACGCCGGTCAAGAAGGGGCAGGTGATCGGCCGCATCGATCCGAGCCTCTTCCAGGCGGCGGTCGAGCGTGCGAAGGCCAATCTCGTGGCCGCCCGGGGCAATCTCCAAAAGGCGCAGGCCGACGCGCGCGACGCCGATCGCAAGCTCGAGCGCTCGCGGGCGCTGCAGGCTCAGCGTGTCGTCTCGAAAGCCGACCTCGACACCGCCCAGGCCGCCGCCGAGGCCGCGAAGGGGCAGGTGGCCGCCGCGGAGGGCGCCGTCGCGCAGGCCCGCGCGGCGCTCTACGAGGCCGAGGTCAACCTCGGCTACACGACCATCGTCTCGCCCACCGACGGCGTGGTCATCGCGCGCAACGTCGACGTCGGGCAGACCGTCGCGGCGTCGCTCCAGGCGCCCACGCTGTTTCTCATCGCGCAGGATCTCACGAAGATGCAGGTCGACACGAGCGTGCCCGAGGCCGACGTGGGCAAGCTCCACCCGGGCATGATCGCCACCTTCACCGTCGATGCCTATCCCGGCGAGCCCTTCACCGGCGCCGTCCGGCAGATTCGCAACGCGCCCGAGACCATCGACAACGTGGTCACCTACGACGCCGTCCTCGACGTCGCGAACGCCGACCTGCGCCTCAAGCCCGGCATGACGGCCAACGTGACCTTTGTGGTGGCCGAGCGCGAGGGCGTGCTGCGCCTGCCGAACGCCGCGCTGCGCTTCCGGCCGCCCCGGGACGTGGCGCGGAGCGACGATCTCGCCCCCTCGGTCCCGGGCCACCGCAACGTGTGGGCGCTACGCGGCGGCAAGCCCGAGCGCCTGGAGGTCCGCACCGGCATCACCGACGGCACCTTCACCGAGCTGGTCGGCGGCCCGCTCGCAGAAGGCGACCGCGTGATCACCGACTCGCTCGAGCAGAACTCCGAGGGCGGCGGCGGGCGGATGCCGATGCGGCGCATCTTCTAGCGATGGCTGCGACTTCCCCGCCGCTCATCCATCTCGACGGCGTCACGAAGATCTACCAGATGGGCCAGGTCGAGGTGCCCGCCCTCCGGGGTGTTTCTCTTGCAATAAGCGAGGGCGAGTTCGTGGCCGTCATGGGCTCGTCGGGCTCGGGCAAGTCGACCCTCCTGTACATCCTCGGCTGTCTCGACCGCCCCACCGGGGGCACCTACCGCTTCGACGGCCAGGACGTCTCGCGTCTCGACCGCAACGCGCTCGCCGACGTTCGTAACCGCACCGTGGGTTTCGTCTTCCAGAACTTCCACCTGCTCGCCCGCACGAGCGCCGAGGAGAACGTCGAGCTGCCGCTGCTCTACGCGGGCTTGCCCGAGGATGAGCGGCGGCGGCGCGCCCGCGCGGCGCTCGACCGCGTGGGGCTCAGCGACCGCATGGATCATCATCCGAACCAGCTCTCGGGCGGCCAGCAGCAGCGGGTCGCCATCGCGCGCGCGCTCGTGAACTCCCCGCGCGTGATCTTCGCCGACGAGCCGACGGGGAACCTCGACACGGCGACCGGCGTCGAGGTGATGGAGCTTTTCCGCGAGCTGGGCGAGAGCGGCATCACGATGGTCGTGGTGACCCACGAGGCCGGGGTGGCCGGCTATGCGCGGCGTGTGGTCGAGATGCGTGACGGCCTCATCGCCTCCGACGGGGCGCCGCCGGAGGGACGGGCATGAACGTCTGGCAGACGGCGCGGGTGGCCCTGCGGGCGCTGCTGCGCAACAAGCTCCGCTCGTTCCTGACCATGCTCGGCGTCGTGATCGGCGTGGGCGCCGTCGTGGCGATGGTGGCGATCGGCGAGGGCGCCAAGGCGCAAGTCGAGAAAACCTTCGCGGCGATGGGCTCAAACCTTATCATCGTGATTCCCGGCACGACCACCGCCGGCGGCGCGCACGGCGGCTTCGGCTCGATGCCCACGCTCACCTGGGACGACCTCGACGCCATCCGCACGCAGCTCGCGTCGGTCGAGACGGCCGCGCCTTCCATGCGCACCATCGCGCAGATCCTGAGCGAGGATCAGAACTGGAGCGCGCAGGTCACCGGCACCACGCCCGAGTACTTCCGCATCCGCAACTGGTCGCTCGAGCGGGGCGCGCTGTTCACCGAGTCGGACGTCGAGGCCGGCACCAAGGTCGCAGTCCTGGGGAGCACGGTCGTCGACATGCTCTACGGTCCCGGCGTCGATCCCGTGGGGCGGACGGTGAGAGTCAAGAACGTCCCCTTCGTGATCGTGGGTGTGCTCGCGCCCAAGGGGCAGTCGCCCATGGGGAGTGACTACGACGACGCGGTGTTCATCCCGGTCACGACCTACACGTCGAAAATCGAGTCGGGCCTCAGGAACTACGTCAACGGCGTCATCTTCGTCGGCGCGAGCTCGACGCAGGCCACGGCGCGCGCCGAACGCGACGTGAGGGCGCTGCTCCGCGAGCGGCACCGCGTTCAGCCGGGCGAGGACGACGACTTCTCGGTGCGGAACCTGACCGAGATGGCGGGCGCGCAGGAGGAGGGGACGCGCACGCTGACGACGCTGCTCGCGAGCATCGCGGCGGTGTCGCTGCTGGTGGGCGGCATAGGCATCATGAACATCATGCTGGTGAGCGTGAGCGAGCGCACGCGCGAGATCGGGCTGCGCATGGCCGTGGGCGCCAAGCCGCGCAACATCCTGACGCAGTTCATGACCGAGGCGCTCGCACTCTCGGCGATGGGCGGGGTGGTGGGCGTGGCGATCGGGCTCGCCGTGGCGGAGCGGATGGCGTCGACCTTCGGCTGGCCGCTGCTCGTGCGCCCGTCGGTGATCCTGGTGGCGCTCGGCTTCAGCGCGCTCGTCGGCGTGGGCTTCGGCCTCTATCCCGCCCGCAAGGCGTCGCTGCTCGACCCCATCGAGGCGCTGCGGTATGAATGAGAGGATCTGACCCCTTCAGGGAGTAGCAATTTGAGATCCGACCCCATCGCGATCGCCCTCTGCGGCCTTCTTCTCTGCGCTACCCCTGTGCTGGCGCACGAGCCCGTCGAAGCCTCGATCACCCGCGCCACCGCCGAGATCGAGAAGAATCCAGAAGACGCCCGCCTCTACCTGAAGCGTGGGGAGCTGCACCGCGTGATGGACAAACACGCCCTCGCCGAAGCCGACTACGCGCGCGCGGCAGCGCTGGATCCTGACGACCCGGAAGTCGACTTCTACCTCGGGCGTCTATTCCTGGCCAAAGACCAGCCTGCAAAAGCCGAAGCATCGCTCTCGCGCTTCATTGCCCGCGATCCCGGTCACACTACGGCGCGGATGCTGCGGGCGCGCGCACTCGTGAAGCTCGGCCGGCGCCCCGAAGCGGTGGAGGAATACACGGCGGCGATAGGCCTCCACGGCGGCGCCGGCCCCGATCTCTACCTCGAGCGGGCGCAGGCCCTGGCCGGCATGGGCGACGCTCACCTGGATGCGGCGCTGCAGGGGCTCGATGCCGGCCTCGGCAAGCTCGGACCGGTCGTCACCTTGGAACTCTACGCCATCGAACTGGAAGAGAAGCGCGGCAACTTCAGCTCCGCGCTAGGACGGCTCGATCGCATTCTCGAGCGTTCACCCCGCAAGGACACCTGGCTCGCCCGCCGCGGGCAGATCCTCGAGCTGGCGGGGCGGCCCGCTGAAGCACGCGAGGTCTACGAACAGGCACTGAACGCGATCAGCAAGCTTCCCGAGGCGCGGAGAAGCACGCCTGCAACCGCCGACTCCCAGGCCCGGCTTCGCGACGCGATGGCCCGGCTCGAAAACGCTTCGGAGTAACGCATAGCGATGACGCGCACCTTCCATATCGAAAGTTTCCGCCGCGCCATAATGGCGGCCTTGATCATTCTCGTGATCACGGCGCTCATGCCCGCTGCGCCCGCAGCGGCCCAGACCGTTCTCATTCCTCAGGGTGCGGCCTGGAAGTTTCTCGATAACGGGTCGGATCAAGGAACCGCCTGGAAAGAATCAGGGTTCAACGATGCGGGCTGGGCGTCCGGGCTCGCGCAGCTGGGCTACGGCGACGGTGACGAAGCCACCGTTGTGAGCTTCGGGCCGAGTTCGAGCAACAAGTACATCACGACCTACTTCCGGCACTCCTTCACGGTGGCCGACGCAAGCGCGGCCGGTCTCCTGAACCTCACCATCCTGCGCGACGACGGCGCGGTCGTCTATTTGAATGGCGTTGAGGTGTTCCGCACGAACATGCCCGGCGGAACCATCACTTATACGACCACGGCGTCGGGCGCGGTCGGCGGCGTCGACGAGAGCGTCTTTTTTCCGGCCGATGTCGACCCGGCACTTCTCGTCTCGGGGACCAACGTGCTGGCTGTGGAGATTCATCAGGCCAACCCGACCAGCTCCGACATCAGCTTCGACCTGGATCTCACCGACACGGGCCTGCCGGCCGTGGCCTCCGTCACGCGGGGGCCTTATCTGCAAACGGGCCATCCGAATGGCGTGGTGGTGCGGTGGCGCACGAACTTCAACCGCGTCGGGCGCGTGCGCTACGGGCCGGCCCCGGGATTTTTCCCGTTGTTCGTTGACGGACCCCTGGGGACGGAGCACGAGATCGCCATCACCGGGCTCAACCCGGCGACCCGCTATTACTATTCGGTCGGCAGCCCCGACGAGACGCTGGCGGGCGGAGACGCGAACCACTTCTTCCGCACCTCACCCGTGCCGGGCACGAAGAAAGACACGCGGATCTGGGTGGTGGGCGACTCCGGCGAAGCCAATCAGGCCGCGCGCGACGTGCGCGACGACTATCTGGCGTTCACCGGCAGCGTCGAGACGGACCTCTGGCTCATGCTCGGCGACAACGCTTACGACGTGGGTTCCGACGATGAGTATCAAGCGGCGGTCTTCGACACCTATCCGACGCTGCTTCGCAACACGCTGCTCTGGCCGACTTTCGGGAACCACGATGCCGGTTCCGCCAGCTCGAGCACGCAGAGCGGCGTTTACTACGACATCTTCACGCTGCCGAAGCAGGCCGAGGCGGGCGGGATGATTTCGGGGACCGAGGCGTACTACTCCTTCGACTACGCGAACATCCACTTCATCGTGCTCGACTCGCAGGGAAGCGATCTGACCCCGACCGGGCCGATGCTGACCTGGGCCGCGGCCGACCTTGCCTCGACACTGCAGGACTGGGTGATCGCCTACTGGCACCATCCCGCCTACACCAAGGGCTCCCACGATTCCGATTCGCTCCTGGACTCCGGCGGCCGGATGGTCGACATGCGCCAGAATGCGCTCCCCATCCTGGAGGCCGGCGGGGTCGACCTCGTGCTCGCCGGGCACAGCCACGTGTTCGAGCGATCGATGCTCATCGACGGGCACTACGGACTTTCGGGCACCTTCAGCACCATCACGCATGCCGTGGATGCCGGAGACGGCTGCATCTGCTCGGGCGCCTGCCCGTCGTGCGTGAGCGGCGGCGATGGCCCCTATGCGAAGGCGGCGATCGGGACGAGCGCGAACGCCGGGACGGTCTACTCGACGGTGGGAAGCTCGTCGAAGGCGACGGGAGTTCTCCTCCTCGATCACCCCGCGATGGTGATCGCCATCCGGGAGATCGGGGCGATGGTGGTCGACGTGAAGGGCGCCCGCCTCGACGCGACGTGGATCCAGCAGGGCGGCACGATCGTCGATACGTTCACAATATTGAAGGGCGGCGACGACGACGGCGATTTCGTGCCGAACGCCGATGACAACTGTGTTTCGCAGGCGAACGCCGGCCAGGAAGACTTCGACGGAGACGGGGCGGGAGATGTCTGCGATGACGACGATGACAACGACGGCCTGCTCGATGTCGTGGAAACCAACACCGGCGTCTATGTCTCGCCCACCGACACCGGGACCAATCCGCTCGATCCCGACAGCGATGGAGACGGCTGGTCCGACGGAGTGGAGGTGGGTGCGGGCTCCGATCCGAACGACGACCAGTCCATCCCCTTCCAGATTCCCGCGCTGAGCGGTTTTGGCATCGCCTTGTTCATCCTCGCGCTTCCGCTGGCCGTGCGATGGGCGCGGCGCCGCTCGTAGCTTACCCTGAAGCCAGGAATTCCTTACCCTGGAGCTCCCCCGTCCAAGTTGCCAATTTTGTACGTCTAGCGTACATTAATCTAAGCTTTGGGGCGATGGATGCCGATACCACCCACGAAAAAGGAGGCCCTTCAAATTATTCGGAGGTGTGTGGCTGAGGATCGCTTCCTACAATCAGACGAGTTCCCCCGGCGGCTCGCCGAACGCGACTATACGATTGCTGACGTCTATCGTGTTCTTAACGTCGGTAAAGTTGAGAGAGCTCTTGTCTGGCGTGAAGACTGCCAGGACTTTGAAACCAGGATCAAGGGCCGAACTTCTGACGGTCGTTTAACCCGGGTCGTGGCCGGTATTTCAAAGAATCGTAACGACGTGGTTCTTGTGACCACTATCGATCTCGATAGGTAGCGGACAACAAAAGCTCGATAATGTCGCGGTTGTGCAAAATGGGGGCAATGATGAGTAAAGATGTTCAAGATAGTCGCTGCCCTGTGTGTGGCAATGATGCAAGGCGGGAGATCGTAAAACGGTATCGATACTCTCAGTCAGGGTTGGATCACGTCTACCTAGTAAACAGCGTAGTTCGTTATCACTGTGCGAGCCACGGAAGAGTGATTCACATTCCCTCCGAGCAGCAGCTGCTCCAGGTGTTGGCCCTTGCACTCCTGGAGCAGTCTTCACTGCTAGGTCCAAAGGAGATCAAATATCTAAGAAAGGCCTGTGATCTGACCCAAACTGAAATGGCCAAGCTTCTTGGACTTCGCGGTCATGCCACCGTTGCGGAACGGGAACTGGGGAGATCTAAGCTTACCAATGAGTCCAATTTTTTCTATAGGGCGATCGTGGCCAGGGAACTTTGGAACTTGCATCTCAAGAAGCCTGGCAAGTCTTTTCTCGCGCCAATCCACGTGGACCAGCTCAGAAAGAAACTTGAACACTTCACTGATTTCCTGGGGCGGCCCAAGTCGATCCAGACCTCAAGTCTCCAGCTTGAGTTGGGTGATCATGCTTGGCGTAAAGCCGCCTAGATGCGGTGCGTTATGCAAGAGTTGTCGCTACGATTGCGGGCTGGCGAGCGATGCTTCGGTTGTAGGTTATCCGTTCCTTACGTCCCTACGCAGCGCCGATCACTGTCGACTCAGGGAACGGGAGATCAGCGGAGAGCGACCACCCAGCTATAGAACACCG
>JAUYMC010000147.1 GCA_030699545.1 Gemmatimonadales bacterium
CACCGCCAGCGCCGCCGCGAGCGCGTTCGCCACGTTGTGATCGCCAAGCAGGTACAGCTCGCCGCGCGGCAGCAGCGCTTCCCCCCCGAGCCGCAGCGTGCGCTGCGGCGCGTCGTACCAGGCGTCGCTGACCTTGAGCAGCGAGAACAGCGCGCGGCGCCCGGCCACGCCGCGGGCCAGATCGAGCACCAGCGGATCGTCGGCGTTCACGACCCACACCGCGTCTTCCGTGGCGTTGCGAAACAGCAGCCGCTTGTCGGCATAGTACGCCTCCGCCGAGGGATAGCGGTCGAGATGATCGGGGGCGAGGTTCGTGAGCACGCCGATCTCGGGCGCAAAGTGCGGGCTGTCGTGCAGCTGAAACGACGACACCTCGACGCTGAGCCATTGGTAGCGCTCGCCATCCCCCGATACTGCCAGGTCCGCGAGCGGGCGGCCGATGTTGCCCGCCGCCGTCGCCTTGAGCCCCGCCGCGCTCAGCAGGTGCGCCACCAACGCCGTCGTCGTCGTCTTGCCGTTCGTCCCGGTGATCGCGATGCAACGCGCCCGTCCTGCCAACGCGCGAAACCCGAGGTCCAGCTCCGACACGATGGGGATCCCCGCGTCGCGGGCCGCGACGAGCGGCGCGGCGTCGGGCGGCACGCCCGGTGAGACGACCACGCCCGCGGCCGTGCGGATCTTGTCCAAATCGTGGCGTCCGATCTCCACCTCCACGCCCGGCAGGCCGCGCAACGCCGCGGCGGCTTCGCCGGCGTACGGGTGATCCGATCCGTCGCTCGCGTACACGCGCTCACCGTCCCGCGCGAGCAGTCGCGTGGCCGCCACCCCGCTCTTCCCCAGGCCGATGACCGCGATCATCGCACCTTGAGCGTCGCGAGCGCGATCATCGCGCACATGACGCCCAGGATGTAGAACCGCATCACCACCTGCGGCTCGGGCCACCCCAGCTTTTCGAAGTGATGATGCAGCGGCGCCATGCGGAACACCTTGTGGGCGTCGGCATACTCCTTCCCGCGCCGGCTCTTGTGCCAACGGTACACGCCCGTCTGAATCGTGACGGACGCCGCCTCCGCCGCGAACACGCCGCCCGCGATCAACAGCAGGAACTCGGCTTTGAGCAGAATCGATACCGTGGCGAGCGCGCCGCCGATCGCGAGCGCCCCGGTGTCGCCCATGAAGACCTGCGCGGGGTGCGCGTTGAACCAGAGGAAGCCGAGCGCCGCGCCCATGAGCGCGCCGCAGAAGATCGTCAGCTCCCCCGCCCCCGGCAGATAGAGGAGGCCGAGCCAGCGGGTCGCGTCCACCCGGCCGAACAGGTAGGCGAAGATGGCGAACGCGCTGGCGGTGATCGCCGTGAGGCCCGCGGCGAGCCCGTCCAGCCCGTCGGTCAGATTCACCGCGTTCGATTCGGCGGTGATCACGAACGTGACGAAGGCGACGTAGACCGCGCCGGGCAGGATCAGGAGGACGTACTTGAAGAGGGGCAGCTGCGTGGACGACGGCGGCACCTGTGACACCAGCGGCTCGAACAGCAGGAACAGCCCCAGCGCGACGCCGAACGACACCTGGCCCACCAGCTTCCAGCGGGCGACGAGGCCCTGGGACTGGCCGCGGACGATCTTGAGGTAGTCGTCGAGAAAGCCGATCAGCCCCATGTACAGCGTCGCGACGATCGCCACGATGACGTAGCGGCTGTCGAGCCGCGCCCACAGCAGCGTCGGGACGACGGTCGCGAGGATGATGATGATGCCGCCCATCGTGGGCGTGCCGCGCTTGCCGTGATGGCTCGACGGGCCCTCGGCGCGCACGATCTGGCCGATGCGGTGCTGCCGCAGCTTCTCGATGATCCACGGTCCCACGACGAAGGCGAGCAGCAGCGCGGTGACCGTCGCGCCCGCCGCTCGGAACGTGATGTAGCTGAAGAGATTGAAGATGATGTGCTGACGGGCGAGCGGCGCGAGCAGGTGATAGAGCACGTCGGTCTTCGCCTCTCAGGTCAGGTGGAGCAACACACGCTCCAGCGCCACGCCGCGCGAGGCCTTGAGCAGAATGATCTCATTCCCGCGCAGCGCCGACTTCAGTTTGGGTCCCAGCGACTCGGCGTCGGACGCGGTGATGAGACGCCCGCCCAGCACTTCGCGCTGCGGCTCGAACGCGCGGGCGAACGTCCCCACCGCCGCCACCAGTGCCGGCTTGCGCTGGGCGATCTCCCGCGCCGCTTCGGCGTGCAATCTTGCACTTTCCGCCCCTAACTCCAACATCGGCCCCACCACCACCACCAGCGGGCGGCGCTGGCGAACGCTCATCCAGGACGCCGTCTGGACGGCCCGCCGCAGCGAGGCGGGGTTGGCGTTGTAGGTGTCATCGATCACGAGCAGGCCGCCCACGGTGCGGACGTCGCCCCGCCCGCCGGGGAGCTGTACGCGGGCGAGCGCCCGCACCGCCGCGTCGTGCCCCACGCCCGCCCGCTGGGCGACCGCGAGCGCGATCATCGCGTTTTCGAGCTGATGCACGCCCAGCACCGGCAGCGTCACGCCCCCGCCCGAATCGAGGGCCATGCGGGGATGCCCGTCCTTGTCGAGGAAGCGGTCGAGCAGCGCATCGTCGTTCGGCTTGCCGGGCAGCGCGGCGGGAATCACCTGCGTGCGCCGCCGCGCCTGCGGCCAGACGGTCTCCGGCACCGAGCCGACGATCGCCACCGCCACGCCGTCGAGCAGCGACAGCTTCTCGGCGGCGACGCCCTCGAGCGAGCCCAACCCCTCGACGTGCGCGTAGCCGATGTTCGTGATGACGGCGATCGTGGGCTCGATGATCCCGCGCAGTCGCGCGATTTCGCCCGGGACGCTGGCGCCGGCCTCCACCACCAGCGCCTGCGTGTCGTCGGGGGCGGCGAGGATCGTGAGCGGCACCCCGACGAGGTTGTTGAGATTGCCCGTGGTGGCGTGCACCCGGTACTTCCCCGCCAGCGCCGCCCGGATCATTTCCTTCGTGCTCGTCTTGCCGCTCGAGCCGGTGATGGCGACGACGGGACTGCCGGGCGGCAGCATCCGGCGCCGCGCGCGCGCCAGCCGCCCCAGCGCCTCGAGCGTGTCGTCGACTTCGAAGTACGGCAGGCCGGGCGTCGGCGGGGTCCCGCGCCGGACAACCGCCGCCGCCGCCCCCTGGGCCCTGGCCTGCGCGAGAAAGTCGTGCGCGTCGAAGCGCTCGCCCTTGAGGGCGATGAAGAGGGTACCGGGGATCGGGGCTCGGGTATCGGTGGAGACGCCCGTGACCTCGAGCGTCGCGGGTGCGTTCGTTTCCAAGGCCGTGGCGATGTCAGCGCTCGTCCACTTCATGCGCCGCCCAGCCCGCGCACGATTTCCCGCTCATCAAAGGGCAGCTTTTGGGTACCGATCACCTGATAGGTCTCGTGTCCCTTCCCCGCGAGGAGAATGGTATCGCCTTCGCGCGCCAGCTCGAGCGCTTGTCCGATCGCGGCGCGGCGATCGGTCACGCGATAGTGCGGCCGCGTCCCCATGCCCGCTGCGACGTCGTCGAGGATCCGCTCGGGGTCCTCGGTGCGCGGGTTGTCGGAGGTCAGCACGGCGATATCGGCGCCGCGGGCGGCGACCTGCCCCATCGGGGCGCGCTTGCCGCGGTCGCGGTCGCCGCCGGCGCCGAACACGACGATCACGCGCGACCCCTTGGGCGTGATGTCGCGCACCGTTTCGAGCGCGCGCTCGAGCGCGTCGGGCGTGTGGGCGTAGTCGCGCAGCACGACGCAGGGGTCGGTCGCGATCCGCTCCATGCGCCCGGAGACCTGCGGCGCCGCCGACAGCCGCGCGGCGACCTCGTCCGGCGGGACGCCGAGGCCGACGGCGCAGGCCGCCACGCCCAGCGCGTTGGCGACGTTGAAGCGCCCCAGCAGCGGCAGCCGCACCGGATGGCGGCCGTCCGGCGTCACCAGCGTGAACCGCCCGCCGCGCGCGTCGGTCGCGATGTCGACGGCGGTCACATCGGCCTTGCCCGCGTGCTCGCTGAAGGTGATGCGGCGCGGCAGCGGCGGCAGCTGCGCCCAGGCGGCGTCATCGGCGTTCACCACGGCGAGGCCGGCGTCGGCGAGGTAGCTCGCGAGTCGGGCTTTGGCCGCAAAGTAGGCTTCGAGGGTCTGGTGATAGTCGAGATGGTCGCGCGTGAGGTTCGTGAAGATCGCCGCGCGAAACAGCAGCCCCGCCACCCGCCCCTGGTCGAGGCTGTGAGACGACACTTCCATCGCGACGCCGCGCGCGCCGCGCTCCACCAGTGCAGCGAGCGTGGCCTGAAGATCGATCGGCCCCGGCGTGGTGAGGTTGCCGGCTTCGCTTTCGACGACCGCGCCCGACGGGTCGATGCAGCCCAGCGTCCCGATGGACCCCATCGGCCAGAGGGCGCCCAGGACGTGGCGCGCCAGCGTCACCGACGTCGTCTTGCCGTTCGTTCCCGTCACACCGATCAGCTGGAGGCGCGAGGCCGGCCGCCCGAACCACGTCTCGGCGGCGAGCGCG
>JAUYMC010000157.1 GCA_030699545.1 Gemmatimonadales bacterium
GTGTACACGTACACGAACCGCTGTGGGGTCTTGCCAGGTGTGCGGGGTTCGGAGGGAACCGATACGATATGCGTCCCGGGTCGCTTATGAACCCACCGCAGCTGTGGCAGTGAATGTCGACCATGTTCTAACCCCTGGAGGTGATCTCACGCGATACTCGCTCCTGAGGTTGCCGCTGTCGCTGCGCGTCCTCGTGCTGCCGCCGCATCGCCGTGTCCCCCTCCACCTGGGACTGCCACCACGCCGTGACGATCCCGCACTCCGGCGCCGGATGAGGTAGAGTGATGAAACAGTCGGCCGTGCCGACGTGTGTGAGCAGGCCTTCCATACGATGTGTGTGCTCCGTAAGCATGTAGTCGTAGTCCCAACCACCAAACATGCTGTAATGTACTTAACTTGTCAAGTAATATTGCCTGCCACGTGTATTAGTTAATCAATATGAGTTAACCAGCCGAGGCCGTGGCTCCACGGAGCGTGCATCAGGAGGTCGAGTCGCCGTGACTGTCAGTCTGTGGCGAGTGAGGCGCAATGTGGCAAGAGCCCGCTCCCTGACCAGCGTTCAGGTGGCGGGTTGGGCTGCGAGCGGGCTGCGGCGAGCAGTTCCCAAAGCGGGCGCCGCCTCGAGAGGCAGGCGCGTGCAGTGTGCGTTGAAGAGGCCCTCAGCGCCCGTCTATTTCTTGAATCGCGCCGCTTCCTCCGAGCCACCGGTGACGTTGCCAGCGCTGTAAGAATGCGCCCCCGCTCCAGCAAGTTTGCCGCCGGCGACAATCAGGTATTCCTCGCGGATGGGACGGCCCTCGAACCAGCATTCCAGAATCTCGCGCACCCCGGCCGCATAGCGCGTTTGGGCCGACAAGCTCGTCCCGGACACATGCGGCGTCATGCCGTGGTTCGGCATGGTCCGCCACGGGTGGTCCTTGGGGGCTGGCTGCGGAAACCAGACATCGCCCGCGTACCCGGCGAGCTGCCCGCTCTTCAGCGCCTGCGCGACTGCATCGCGGTCGCAAATCTTGCCTCGCGCCGTATTCACCAAAAAGGCACCCCGCTTCATCTTGGCGATGAGGGCGTCATTGAACAGATGCTCGGTCTCCGGATGCAACGGGGTATTGATCGTGACCACATCACAGACGCGCACCAGCGACTCGGCGCTCGGATGGTAGGTCACGTTCAGCTCTTGCTCGACGCTGGCCGGCAGGCGATGCCGATCGGTGTAGTGCAGCTTGACGTCGAAGGGCTTGAGCCGGCGCAAGACCGCCGTGCCGATGCGTCCGGCGCCCACCGTGCCGACCGCCATCCCTTCCACATCGTAGGAGCGGGACACGCAGTCTGCGATGTTCCAGCCGCCGTTGACCACCCACTGATACGACGGGATGTAGTTGCGCACCAGTGCCAGGATCATCATCACGACGTGCTCGGACACGCTGATGCTGTTACAATAGGTAACTTCAGCGACCGTCATCCCCCGCTCGATCGCGGCTTGCAGATCGACGTGATCGGACCCGACGCCTGCCGTGATCGCCAGTTTCAGCTTCACAGCATTGGCGATGCGCTCCCGGGTCAGGTACGCCGGCCAGAACGGCTGTGAGATCACGATCTCTGCCCCTGGCAGCTCGCGCTCGAAGACCGAGTTCGCGCCGTCTTTGTCGGCGGTGACGACTACCGTGTGGCCCTGGGCTTCTAGAAACTTGCGCAGCCCGAGTTCGCCGGAGACGCTACCGAGCAGCTCGCCCGGTTTGAAATCGATCTGCTTCGGGCTCGGCACGGTCTGACCATCGGGGTAGCGTTCGATCTTCGGGATGTCATGGCGGGCGTAGGATCTCGGATACCCCCCGACCGGGTCGTCGTACAGCACGCAGAGCACCTTGGCCATTGGCGTCACTCCTCAGCATTGACGTTGAGTGGGTCCATAGCCCCAACTTTACTGCGACCTCATGTCATAGGCAACGAGGTGTCTATCGACCATGGAGTGAGATCAGAATGAAGGGATCATTGTGCGCCGTACGCGCCCTCCGGCGACGTCCAGGCAGGCTGAGACTGACGGAAGAGGTCCAGGAACTGCCGCTCAGTGAGCTCGGCGAGGGACGCGTCGGTACTCTGGGATCCGCGAGGCGAATAGCGGGTGAAGCGACGCTTGCGCTCGGGGCCGGTCCCCAGCTCGAACACCAGTCCAAATTCGTCCTTCCCGTAGACTGTCACGCGGCCCGCGGGATACACCTTCCAGATGTTGCTGTCTACCACGATGGTGCGTCGTGACATCAGGCCGAGCGCTCACGGGGGCATGGGTCTCAGGTCACTTCAACTTTGATCAGTTCGCCTTCAACGACGACCTTGTACGTCGGCACGCTCTGCGGCGCGGGCGGCCTGGCCCTGCGCGTCCACCTGTTGGCACGTGCCCGGCGCGAGGTCGGTCAGTGTCGATACTTCGATTAGCTCGCCCATTGGGCCCTCCACAGTTTCACTGAACAGTAAACAACCTGACGAACTTGCGTGTGAGCTGTCGGACGGGATAAGGCGCTGCAGGAGGAGGATCACAAGAAACGTGCCTGCCTTGACATGCCGACGGCTTGCGTCGTTATTAACACGAGCGATGGCGAATTGTCCTCGACTCATGACTGCCGGGCGGGCCAAAGCCTGCCTGTGTAGCGGGGCCCCGTTATTGGGGTCCGGAGCGGGCGTGGGTTTCGTATAGCGTAAACGGCTTCACGAGTCTCGCGACCGGCTGCGGCCCCGGAACTTGGGCTGTGGCCGGTCGCGTTTTTTCTTGGATCCCAAGAAGGGCGACGTTCGACAGGAGGAAACAATGCCTCAGACTGTGGCACCCGTGGCCGACATCGCGGCGCGCGGGTACGCGCACCCGGAGGTCTTGGTCTCGACCCAGTGGGTGGCCGATCACCTCGCCGACCCCGACGTCCGCATCGTCGAATCGGACGAGGACGTCTTGCTATACGAAACGGGGCACATCCCCGGAGCAGTGAAAATCGACTGGGTCGCCGACCTCAACGATCCCTTGATCCGCGACTACATCGACCGCCCACGATTCGAGCGGCTGCTGCGGTCGAAGGGAATCAACGACGGCACCACCATCGTCTTCTACGGCGACAAGAATAACTGGTGGGCGACGTATGCCTTCTGGGTGTTCCGGCTCTTCGGTGTGGAAAACCTTCGCCTGATGGACGGCGGCCGGCTCCGTTGGGCTGAGGAGGGCCGCGAGATCGTGACCGCGGTGGCGCGCGACCTCGAGGGGAACATCACCGTCAAGGACCGCGACGACATCCGCAACCGCGTGTTCCGCGAACAGGTGTCGGAGCACGTCAAGAGCGGCAAGCCGCTGGTGGACGTGCGGAGCCCCGAGGAGTATCGCGGCGAGCGGATGCACATGCCCGAGTACCCCAATGAGGGTGCGCTGCGCGGCGGCCATATTCCGGGGGCGCGGAGCATTCCGTGGGGGCGGGCCATCAACCAGGAGACGCACACCTTCCGGCCGGCGAACGAGCTGCGGACGATTTACCAGGAGGAACACGGGCTCACGCCGGGCGGCGAGGTGATCGTCTACTGCCGGATCGGTGAGCGCTCCTCGCACACGTGGTTTGCTCTGACGTACCTCCTCGGCTTCGAGAACGTCCGCAACTACGACGGCTCGTGGACCGAGTGGGGCAACGTGGTGAAGGCGCCGGTCGAGAAGCCGTAGTGGACCGGGCGACGCGGATCGCCTGGCTGGTCGACCACTCCCGGCGACCGCGCTACCGGGGGAAACTCCTAGACGCGGACGCCCGGGTACCGGGTGGCAACCCGGGGTGTGGCGACATCATCACGCTGTACCTCAAGGCGAAGGGGGGCGAGGACCGCGTGGCGGCCGTCAGCTTCGAGGGGGTCGGCTGCACGCTCAGCCAAGCGGCCGCGTCGATCCTCGCCGAGCGCACGAACCGGCTAACGCCGACGTTTGAGGAGGTCCTGGCCTTCTCCTACGAGGAGATGCTGGACCTCCTCGGGCGTGACATCGCGTCTTCCCGCCCCCAGTGCGCGACGCTGGCGCTCGGGACGCTGAAGGGTGCCGTCAAAACGGTGGAGATGAACCGGAAGCTGCGAGCGGCTGGCCACACGGACGAGGAGATCGGCGAGCTCCGTCGCGCGATCGCGGCGCAGGCGGAGGGGACGGGCCTCGTGCTCGGGGAAGGGGCCGAGCGGGCAGCGCGCGCCGGCGCCGCGCCGCTTCCGGACGTCCTCGTGGGGCCCTAGGAGGGCGGGCTGGGCGAGTTCGAATCACTGCTCACCACGAGGGGGGGGCACGATGAGTCCATCTCCTCCGGAGACAGTTGATGACGTACGTGATCGTTGAGCCGTGCATCAATGTGAAGGATCGCTCCTGCGTGGACGTGTGTCCCGTGGACTGCATCTACGAAGGGGAGGACCAGCTCTACATCCACCCCGACGAGTGCATCGACTGCGGCGCGTGCGAGCCGGAGTGCCCGGTGACGGCGATCTTCGTGGAGGAGGACGTAGCGCCGCAGTGGAAATCGTTCATCGCGAAGAATCGGGACGTGTTCCAGGGTGACAATCCGCCGGGAAAGCCGTCAGCGGAAAGGGGCATGAAGTAAGCAGCCGTCTTGTGACCGGTCCACCGAACGCGGTGAAGGAGAGAGCAATGACGGTGCCGCAGCAGTCGCTCGACGGCATCCGAGGATGGTCGAGCAGGGTGCGCCATCGCCCAACCTTGTGGATTTCCCAAGAAGTGTTCGACCACCATCCCGTTGTTACGTCGCCCTGGCCGCTTGTGTCTCCACAATAGCGAGTCCGGGCAGATCACGCAGTCTGTCGGTGATTCCAGGATGGATGTCGGGATCGGTGCTCTGCGAGGCTCGCTAGCTGTGATTACCGGATACGTTGTTTCGCTGTGAGGTTGTTCACTCGGTCGTGACGGGTGCAAGGTGGGGTTGCCTAGATACCCACCAAGCAACTGTCAGAGGACCGAGTGAACAGCCACAAGAATGCAAGGTTGGGGTTCACAGGGCGAGCCTGCCTGGTTGAACGGGTGCTGCGCGATCGCTGGAAGGTGAATACGGCGGCGGGGGCGTTCGGCATCAGTCCGCAGAGTGTACGGAAGTGGCTCCGGCGATATCGCGCAGAAGGCCGCGCCGGCCTTGCCGATCGATCTTCGCGACCTCGTCACTCCCCCCGCCGGCTGAGCGCCCGGCTCGAACAGCAAATCGTCCAGCTCCGCAGCCGACGCAAGTCCGGGCCAGCCATCGCCGACGCTCTCAGGTTACCCATCTCGACGGTTGGCGATGTGCTGCGGCGCTTGGGACTGGGTCGTTTGCCGCCGCTGGTACCGCGGCCCGCGGTTGTGCGATATGAGCGGGAGCAGCCCGGCGAGCTACTCCATCTCGACATCAAGAAACTAGGGCGCATCGGCCGCCACGGCGTCCGTGGGCGGCTCTTGGCGCATGAGCGCCGCGCAGGCTATCGCCAGGCTGCGCTCGGCTGGGAGTATCTCCACGTCGCGATCGATGACTGCTCTCGCGTCGCCTACGCCGAGCTGCTGCCCGACGAGTCCGCGGCAAGCGCGGTCCTATTCCTCGAGCACACCCTTGCCTGGTTCGCATCGCTCGGCGTGGCCGTCCGCGCGATCATGACCGACAACGCCTTCTGCTACGTCAAGCGCCGGTTCCCGGCCACGGCCGCTGCCCACGGCGTGCGCCATCTGCGCACCCGCCCCTATACCCCACGCACGAATGGCAAAGCGGAGCGCTTCATCCAGACCGCGCTCCGCGAATGGGCCTACGCCAAACCTTACCGATCCTCACGGCAGCGAGCTGGCGCTCTCAACCGGTTCCTCACAACCTACAACTACACGCGACCTCACACTGCGCACGAACGCCGACCGCCGATCAGCCGTCTTTCGGCGCAACAACCTCTCCGGTAGCGACAGCTAGCTCTTGCGACCCGTCTTGGGGAAGAACGTCGAGAAGATCGGCTCCACCGCCCGCGACTTGCATTTCGGGCAGGCGGGGCGCCGCTTGTAGTGTGCGCTGATCGTTTGCTCGTAGCTGAAGCGCTTCCGGCACTTGGTGCAGCGGTATTCGTAGATTGGCATAGGCGATGGAAGGTTATGCCGGCCCGAAACGGTGGTCAAGCGGACGGCGCGGTCGCGCCGTCGCAGTGGGGGCAGCGCAGTCTGGCAACACTCGATTAGACTGGGAGTCGAAGACAGGAGGGCCCAGGTATGACCCGGATGGTGACCTTCGAAGAACGTGTCTGGACGATCACCACCCAGCCACGAGTTAAGGGCGGCGCCCGCGCCACGGGCGAGCATGACGCATTATCACACATGGGCGGTCTCTTGTTTCTTTCGGACAAGGGCGACAAATACTTCCTGCCCCTAGAAGGGAGGCAGCTGCCGACCGACAAGGCGCTTCATGCACTGTCCTTGGACCGTGTCGCTGACTTCTTGCAGCGCGCCATGCGTGAGAGATCACCGAACATTGGGGGGGGAGAAGCGAAGAATGTCCCTGTCACTTAACCCGTGATGCGCTCATAGGACGATCGCTGTGGGCGACAAGAAGATCATCGCGGTCGTTGGTGCAACCGGTGCCCAGGGCGGCGGATTGGTCCGCGCCATTCTGAGCGACAAGACCAGTCCCTTCACGACCCGCGCGCTGACCCGGGATCTGGCCGGACCTGCCTTGGCGGGCGTTGTTGCGCCGCGTGATCATGTCTCAGGCCGGCCGGGTTCCGGGTGGTTTGCGGGGCAGGGTGTTCAGCCCCGTCGTTCCTAGGTGTCGAGGGACTTTGCCTTCGGGCAGACCTACACGCGGGGGGAGATCCGTCAGGCGCTCGGCGGCGACCTCTCGAGCTACCTCCCGCACCGGGACGGGCGCGTCGTATGCGGCTGCTTCAGGCCCGACCTCAACCCCGACGCTCCCGACGTCATCCTACCCGGTCGCGGTCCTAAGATCGAGCGCTGGGCGCGAGTCTTCGCGACGCAGCGTGACTTCATACCGTGCTTCGTGAAGGCGGATACCACCGCCTGGGAGTACGTAGGTCGCTTCCGCGTGCGTCGGGTCATCTCGGACGCGGTCGAGCTTAGGGCCAGGGCGAGGGCCGCGTCCAGGCCGTCGGAGGACCTCTCGATGGTCCTGTACCTACGGGGGTAGGTAAAGCGTCGTCATACCCACCGGCGCGGCGGCGGCGCCTCGATCGCGACCGAGCCTCGGGCCAGCCCCGTCATTAAGCCCGGGGGACGCCATTATCGGTCGGCCGCCTTCGACCTCGTTCGCCCCTCCTATTCCCTGGTCCGCACGCACATCCACATCACGGCCCTATTGGAGGCGGCCGGGCTGACTCCCTCACCACTATGCCCCTAGCCCGGTCGGCGAGCCCTCGGAAGGGCTTTTCCTTGCCGGTTCTATGCTGCTCCGATCCATTCGACCTTGAACCCGCGCTCGAGGAACCAGTCCTCAACCTCCCGCTCGCTCTCAAACTGCGGCATCTCCACGAGCTCACCAACAAGGTGGCGAGCCGCGAGCTCCTCCATCTCGTAGTCCTTCATCCCGTCGCGACTCGACCACACGATGTCGCCGGCGTTCGGATCGAAGAAGGCGCGATCGTTCGGGTTCGCTTCAAGCGAGCGACGCCCGACGATCCACGGCGCGTAATCAGGATGCCAGAGGAAAAACCCATCAGGGTCTCGTTGCAGCCTCAGCGCCTTCATGCGACGCTCCCCTGTGGTTGTGGGGTAGCGTTCGCCTTATCGAACCGCTTCGCGACCGCGGCGGCGAGGTCCGCCTCGTCGATGATGTTATAGCGGTCGAACATCGAGTGGGTCCGCCTGCCACACAGCCGCATGATCTCGCCCTCCGACGCCCCGGCTCGCCGCATGTCGCGCGCGGCGGTGCGCCGGAGGTCGTGGAAGATACGTCCCACGAGTCCCGCCGGCGACAGGCGGCCTTCCCTGACTTGCGGAAATCACCGATCCGCCGGCCGTTGCGGTGGAAGGCGAAGAGTCCGTCCCGCGCCTCCCACTGCGTCTGCAGCAGCCCCCTCGGGCTCGGGGCCGAACCGAACGGGACGACCACGCGGGCGTCGCCATGGCGGGGGCGGGGTTGAACGTCGCGGCCGCCGGCTCGCACACCTTGTACCGCGTGATTGCTTCTCCCGCCGCCTGAGTTCGGTGTTCATCGAGCACCTTCACGATCGCCCGCCAGCCCTACTCGTCCCTCCCTCCTTCTCAGCGCCGACTACTCCTCATTCTCAACCACGGCTGGCCCAGCGCTCGGCCTCCTCGTTCCCATACTTCGACACGACGGGTTTGAGGGACATGGGCTGGGGTCTATGTTGTCCTCGCCGTGAGCGCTTGTCGCCCCAGGGAGCGCAGTAGACGCCGATGCGTAGATTTCAGCCAAGTCATTCTTCTTGACGGAGTACGCATAAATTGGCCTCTACCTGAAGAAGTGTTCATCAGTTATAGCCATGATTCTCCCGAGCACATTCGTGCCGTTCTAGAGCTGGCCAACCGGCTTCGGGAGGAGGGCGTGGACTGCGTATTGGATCAGTATGAGTCCTCTCCCCCCGAAGGTTGGCTCCGCTGGATGGATAGCAAGATTCGGGATGCAAAGTACGTGATCCTCGTTTGCACCGAGACGTACCATAAACGAGTGATGGGGGAGGAGGAATCGGGCGCTGGGCACGGGGTGAGGTGGGAGGGCAATCTCATCTATCAGCACTTCTACGACGCCGGCACGCTAAATACAAAGTTTGTCCCGATCGTGACACGGAGCGTGGATAAGCGTTTCGTTCCAAACCCGCTGCGCGGATCGACAGTCTATGTTCTTGATGCTACCGGCGGCTACGACGATCTCTATGCACGGTTGACGGGCACTGCCGGCGCTGCAAAGCCGCCGTTAGGCAAACGACGTGCACTCCCGGCGAAGCCCGTGAAAACCGACCCGACTTGGTTCATCACGTCGCCAATAGATGTTGCGTTGTGGGATAAAGCGAGATGGACGGGTACGTTTTTCCTCCACTACGAGGGCCGTCCACCTTATCTCGGATTGGCGTTCAAGGACGAAGGCGCCGCGCGCGCAATCTTTCATCAATGGCATGAACGCTACGGTGCACGTGACGTCGACGAGGAGTTACGGATATCTATTGTGGAAGGCGATGTGGTCGGCGAAGATCCCGGCTACACAGTTCACGTTAGCTCAGACATTGACGTAACAATCAATCGCCTTAAACGTGCGGGATACCATGAAGACGACGTCGTATTCTCTGTGAGCCGCCTCAACCGGATGAACCCGGCCCCGGGCTCGACGAATCTTCAGTTGTTTCGGGAACGCTATCGCCAGTTCAAGACTTACTATCTGATCCCCGGAGTAGTTGCCGCTCGTAGCGCGACGCTCACACCAATTCCGGAGTTGGGAATCTTCAAGAGCAAGGTGCTGTTCCGGCATGTGGACGATATCAAGGACAACGACATCGACGTTGTGGTTGTGGGCAGCGGGCGCGTAAAGAGAAGCAAGAATCCCGATTTCTCGGATTTCAAGTGAACGGGTCATCAGCACTCGCGAGCGAGAGCCCCTTTGGCGAATCGAGCGTCTAAAGGAACAGGTTGGGTAGCAGGCTTCGCGGTCGCGGGGAAGCCGCTGCCCAACTAGCGCGAAAACCTTCCAACCCAACGCGCCGCAGTCTAGACGCGCGTCAATAGTCCGAAACCGACTCCCTTGCCCGACGACGCTTCACGCGACGTTCCCGTCCCGCCGCCAGAAAGCGACTCCGTGGCCATTTGGCGGTACATGGATATGGCGAAGTTTGTCGCAATACTCGAAAACCGTGCGCTTTTCTTTACCAGGGTAGCGCTGCTTGAGGACAGCTTTGAGGGCTCCTTCCCTTCAAGCCAGCCGCCCCTCTCCCGACTTGTCGACATGCTCGCCCCCGGCGGTCTTTCGATGCCCTAACTGAACCGACTCTAGTCTCTGGGCTTTCAACGCTGGTTCGTTCTCCCCGTTATCCCCACCTCTGACCCTCTACTCCTTCCGATCGCAACGCTGCGGACCCGCTAGCCCCCGCTTCGTCAACGCCTATCCCTTCATCATCACCACCAGCACGATCAGTCGGCGTTATGCCATTGCTTCGGAGGCGGCTCGGGACACCGCTCGTGCTCCTCGGTTCCGAAGGGATTGGCACAATTTTGACACAGAGAAGCGCCTCTGACCCACGGTTTGGTGCACGTTGGCCCTCGCCGAAGGGCGAGTCAGCTACGGAGGTCTAGTATGTCACCAAACCAAGCCGCCCGCGCGGGTGGCAGTGCCTTCACGAAGGCGAGCGCATAGCCGAAGATGGCGTCGGTTAGCTCATCCACCGGCCATTCCCATTGCTTGGTCTTCTCTTCCCGTGCCCACTTCACGCGGTCCGCGCTGAGGTGAGCGAGTCTGCGGTGTAACCGGTCTGTCAGATCGGTTGTGAAGACTGCTGGCTGCGCGGGACGGTGAGTTGCGGCCCATTCCGTAACCGGGTCGAAGTAGTGGCACGCGTACCTATTCTTCGGATGCCTTTGGTCCGGCTGATCTCTACTGAAGAACTCGTACAGGCATCTCACGTGGATTAAGAACGCCTCTAGACTAAACGTTCCTGCGAACGCGACTTGATGCAGATGCCGAGCCGCTAGCATTGCCCGCAGTTCGTAGACCACGTGGGGTGCAAGTTCTTCGAGCTCTGTGGGGCTAGCCATTTGCCTTCCTGTCCAGGCAGCGGACATCGCTCTGGAAACCTAAGATAAGGCGCAGCGGCAGGACGGGTCGTCGCCACGCGGGGGGCTATGGTAGTGGAGTGGCTCTCATCGCAGGTCCAGGCACTTGTCGCACCCGTCGACTCGCTGTTTCAGGGCGAAGTGAAGCGCCCCTACTTTGATAAACCTCTGTCGGCTGCCCAGGTCGCGGAGTTGGCAAAGACGCGATGTTAGTTCCTAGAGCGCAACGTTCACCCGACTTCGTGCACTGGGAGAAAACCTCACTTCGCGAAGCTATGAGAATCCGTAGAAACGGGAACGCAAGGTCCTGAGTCAGCTAGCGGGAGTCGCTAGCCTCTTACAAGACGCTTGCGCTCACCTCTTGGCGGATATGCTCTCCTGACCCACGATCAGCACTTCGCGAGCCAAGCCAGCAGGCGCAACTCGAGACTCGATCTCACGATAGACGGGGTCGGCTTCGTGCCTCGCGGGCTCGCTGCAAGTGTTTCTGCATGCGTCTCGGTGTCGGCTGGGCACCGCTCACCGGGGCAAACGACGACGGGCGGCCGTGATGGCCGCCCGTCGTCCGGTAGTGCCACTCACCGTCCGGTCCCGACCGCCTCCGGCTCGAGGGCGCGCGCCGCCTCCCAGTCGGCGATCACCTGGTCGGTGGTCCTGAGCTGCCGCTCCGGGTCGGTGGCGTACCACGTCTTGAAATACTCGATCCCCGCGCGGTGTGCCTCCTCGGTGAATGCGGCCAGCGTATCGGTCACCCACACCAGGTCGTAGCCGCGCTGGAACGCGTCTGCCGAAGTGTGGCGCGCGCAGCAATCGGTGTGCAGGCCGGTAATGTAGAGCCGTTCGATGCCGCGGGCGCGGAGCTGCGCGTCGATGTCGCTCGAGACGAACGGGCTGTACGTCCGCTTCTCGATGACCAGATCCCCGGTCTCGGGGGCCAGCACCGGCACGATTTCGGCGAGCTTCGTGCCCCGCATTGCGTGCGGGGGCCACTTCTTGAGCTCGCTGTCCCCGGGCGTGTGGGCGTCGGTCGCATACACGACGGTGACGCCGGCCCGCCGGGCGGCCGCGAGCAGCCGCTGGAGCGGCGGGATCACCGCCTGGGCCTTGGCTTGGTAGGCCGGTCCGCCGGCGTCAGCGATCACGCCGCCCGCATAGACGAAATCGTTTGCGAGATCGATCACGACCACGGCGCTCTTGGAGAGTTCTGCTGGAGTGGACATTGCGGTGTCTCCCATTGGTGGAAATGGTCGACCGGGGGGCCGATTGGGCAACGCCTTGGCCCGTGGAAGGTCACGGGCCGCTCCCGGTGAAGGCGCGTACGGCTGCGCCTGATGTGGAACGTAATCAAAGAGGCGGGCGCATGAGGAGCGGTGGCTCCGCGCGGGCTTGCCTGACTCAGCCTCCGGTCTCTAGGCTTCGACCTGCATGTGACGACGCATCTCCTACGAGGAACCCACTCACCGGAGAAATCGCAATGCTTGAGAAGAAGATCATCGCCGTGGTCGGCGCCACCGGCGCCCAGGGGGGTGGACTGGTCCGCGCCCTCATGCGGGATAAAGCCGGTCCCTTCACGGCCCGCGCCCTGACCCGCGATGTGAACTCCGACAAGGCGCGCGCCCTCGCGACGCTGGGCGCCGAGCTGGTCGCGGCCGACGTCGACGATCCCGAGAGCCTAAAGCGGGCGTTCGGGGGTGCCTACGGCGCCTACTGCGTCACCTTCTTCTGGGCGCACTTCTCACCCGAGAAGGAAATCGCCGAGGCCCGTGCCATGGCCCAGGCGGCGAAGCACGCCGGGCTCCAGCACGTCATCTGGTCCACCTTCGAGGACACCCGGAAGTGGGTGCCCCTCAGCGACAACCGCATGCCCACGCTGCAGGGCAAGTACAAAGTCGCGCACTTCGACGGCAAGGCCGAAGCCAACGCCGCGTTCACCGAGCTCGGCGTGCCGACGACGTTCCTGCGGACGTCGTTCTATTGGGAAAACCTGATCTACTTCGGCGCGGGTCCCAAGAAGGGTCCCGACGGCAAGCTGGCGATCACATTCCCCATGGGCGACAAGAAGCTCCCGGGGATCGCCGCCGAGGACATCGGCAAGTGCGCTTACGGCATCTTCAAGCGGGGCCGCGAGTTCATCGGGAAGACCGTGGGCGTCGCCGGCGAGCATCTGACCGGCGCCCAGATGGCTGCCGCGCTGACCAAGGCGTTGGGGCAGGAGGTGCGCTACAACGAGGTGTCGCCCGACGTCTATCGGAGCTTCGGTTTCCCGGGCGCCGAGGATCTGGGTAACATGTTCCAGTTCAAGCGCGACTTCGAGAAAGACTACTGCGGGGCGCGCAATCTGGAATTCTCCCGGTCTCTCAACCCGGAGTTGCAGACGTTCGCCCAGTGGCTCGCCCAGAACAAGGATCGGATCCCGCTCGACTAGCGCCGCTGAACTGGTGGTGGGGCGGGCGTCCCGCGGCGCCGCGGGGGCCGGCGGTGCGCCTCCTGGCGGAATCAGCAGACCTGGATGTGGCGCAATTCACGCCCCGGAAAACTGAAACGGGTAGACGGGGGTAGAAGAACCCTGGGAAGTGCGGTTGCGGGAGTCCTCGGACCAGCGAGGAAAGATATGCGACTTCGCATTCAGCGATATGCGCTGCTTCTTGCCAGCGCCGCCTGCGGGAGCTCGACCGGCCCCAGCGGCCCGGTCGTCGGCGTTACCATCCAGGATTTCTCCTTTTCCCCGGCCGCCTTGACGGTCAAGATGGGGACAACGGTGAAGTGGACCAACCAGGGCCCGTCCGCGCATACCGCCACGAGCAACACCGGGACATGGGATAGCCGCCAGCTCAATAGCCCAACGAGCGGCGGAGCGTACGGCGGCGGCTCAGCGGGGGGCACGTATCAATACACGTTCACCGCGGCGGGCACCTACGCCTACCACTGCTCCATCCATCCGCCGTCGGTCTACCCGGGTTTCACAGGGACGATCACGGTCACACCGTAGGGGGCGCCGCATGGGTGTCGATTGTGGTGTCGATTGACCCCGACTTTGTACGACATGGCGGAAACCGATCCGGGCGGATCGCGCGGTCTGTCAACGAGATAACGATGTGGTGTCAGGATCCAACTCCAGCGTGGAGTCCCTGATAAGCGTGAGGTCGGTAGTTCAACTCTACCCAGGCCCATAGTGAACATGAGCCCCGGCGATCGCGCGATCGCCGGGGCTCATCACGTCTGCACCACCTTCCTGTGATTCGCGTCTCATTCGGTTGACTTAAGCCATCGGGTGAATACTCCGGCGTCAGCGGCGTACTACCTTCCCCTGATGGGGGTTAGCAGAACTATGGCGCGTTCCATTCTCCTGGTAGACGACGATCTTGAAATTCGCATGTCCCTGCGTCAACTGCTGACTGACGAAGGGTATGCCGTGCATACCGCGTCCGACGGACGGCAGGCGCTGCAGCTGCTCGACAAGATCGATCCGCCCGACGTGATCCTGCTCGATTATAAAATGCCGGGGATGGACGGCAAGCAGTTCCTCGCCGCAATGCGCCGGATCGACCATCTCCGCGCCATCCCCGTCGTGGTGCTGTCGGCCAGAACGCGCGAATGGTCCGGCGCCCGGCTCGAGGTGGCGGACGTCCTCACGAAACCGGTCGACATCGAACTACTGCTCGCCACGGTGCACGCGGTCACCGGCGACGGCGCACACCACAAGCGAGCAAACTAGCTCCCGGAGGACGCCCTTGACGCCTGCCGCGATGACGGGTTAACGACCCGTCATGTGGCGGTTCTGGCTGGGCAGCGCGGTGTGGGGGGCGTGCACGGGGGCGGCGTGGGCGACGCCCCTGGCCGCACAGACGCCCGATACCCTGCGCGCGTACACCCTCCCGCCCGCGACGATCTCCGTCGTGCGCAGCCCGCTGCCGCACGTCAAGACCCCACTCGCGGTTCAGACGGTCTCGGGCGCGCAGATCAACGCCGCGCGCCCCACCTGGGGTCTCGATGAAGCGCTGTTCAGCATCCCCGGCGTCCTGGCCGCCAACCGCTACAACTTCTCCCTCGATCAGCGCATCTCGATCCGCGGCTTCGGCAGCCGCTCGGCGTTCGCGGTGCGCGGCGTGAAGATCCTGCTGGACGGCATTCCGCAGACACTTCCCGACGGGCAGGGACAGCTCACCAATCTCGACCTCGGCTCGACCGAGAGCATCGAAGTGCTGCGCGGGTCATCGTCGGCCCTGTTCGGGAACGCGTCGGGCGGCGTCATCAGCATTCGCACCGCGCATGCTCCCGCGCGGGCGCGAGTCGCGCAGGAGCTGCGGGTGGTGGCGGGCACGTTCGACCGGCGGCTCGATCGCACCTGGTCCAAGTGGCAAACCACGACGCGGGCCCGCGTGGGGCGCGAGGGCAGCGCGCAGCTGAGCGTCTCGCGTCTCGCCTACGCCGGCGCGCGCGATCACAGCGCGGCCGACCTGCGCAGCGTCAACGCGCGGCTGCTCGTTCCGGTGCGCCCCAATTGGCACGTCGCCGTCAGCGCCGACGTCGGGGATCAACCGCGGGCCGACAACCCCGGCGCGCTGACGCTGGCCGAGCTGCAGACGGACCGAGACGCGGCGCCGGCGCTGAACCTCAGCTCGCGCGCCGGCAAGGATGCCGTGCAGGCGCAGGCGGGCGTCACGGTCGGCGGCTGGCTCCCCACCCGGACCGACGTGGCCGTGACCCTCTTTGGGCTGACGCGCGACCTCGAGAACCCCACGACGTTTGCGTACATCCGGATCGACCGGCTCGCCTACGGCGCCCGCGCCTCGCTGACGCAGTGGATGCCGGTCGCGGGCCGCCCGCACCGTGTGACCGTCGGCGCGGATGTGCAGCGGCAGCGCGACGATCGATTGAATTTCGGCAACGCGGGGGGCGCCCCCGACACGATGCGCTCCCTCGATCAGCTCGAGCGGGTGACCGAGGTGGGACCGTTCGTGCAGAGCGTCCTCGAGGTCTCGCCGCGCGTCACGCTGACCACGGGCCTGCGCTACGACCGGGTGGCGTTTCGGGTGGACGACCGGCTGATCTCCGGCACGAATCCCGACGATTCGGGCGAGCGCCTGATGGATGCCCTGAGTGCCTCGGTCGGCATAGCGGTGAATCCGTCGGAGGACGTGACGATCTACGCCAACACCGGTTCGTCCTTCGAGACGCCGACGACGACCGAGCTGGCCAACCGGCCGAGCGGGGCGGGGGGGTTCAACGACTCGCTGGGGCCGCAGCGGGCCTGGAGCTATGAGGTAGGGGTGCGCGGCGCCGCCTGGAGCGTGGCGCTGTTTCAGGCGGATGTGCGCGACGAGTTGATCTCCTACGAGGTTCCGGGCGTTCCCCAGCGGCGCTTTTTCCGGAATGCCGGGAGCGCGCGCCATCGCGGGATCGAGCTGGGCGCCACCGTGCGCTTCAGCGCCGCGGCGAGTGCGATCGTGTCGTGGACCTATTCCGACTTTCGATACGTGTCCTATCAGTTCACGCCGGCCGCGGGTGGACCGGTGTTCGTGCTCGACGGCCGAGAGCTGCCGGGCCTTCCCCGCCACAACCTCCGGCTCGCGCTCCGGGCCCGGCCGGCGTCGGGGCGCGGCGCCTGGAGCGAGGTGGAGACGATGTACGCCTCCAGCTACTTCGTGGACGATACGCTGCAGGCCCGCACGACACCCTGGTGGCATACGAACCTGCGGCTGGGGTGGGAAGGGACGCTCGGCACGGTCCGACTGAGCCCGTTCGTGGCCGTGAACAACGTGTTCAATCGCCACTACGTCGGGTCGGTGGTGATCAATGCGGCGCGCGGGCGCTACTACGAGCCGGCACCGGGGCGGCATCTGCACCTCGGCACAACGATCGGATTCAGCCGGTGAAGCGGCGCTCTATCGCGCGCGCGTGACCCTCGAGCCCTTCGGCCCGGCCGCACCACGCCGCGTCGTCCGCCAGAGCACGCGCCGCTTCGGGGTCGCGAATCTCGAGCCACGTCTGGAACCGCAGGAACGCCAGGACGGAAAGCCCACCCGTCCACCGCGCCGTGCCGCCGGTCGGTAGGACGTGGTTGGGCCCGGCGCCGTAGTCGCCCAGCACTTCGCCCGCCGCCGCGCCGATGAACAGCGAACCGTACTGCGAGAGCCGGGGCGCGACCGCGTGAGCGTCGGCCAGGTGCAATTGCAGGTGCTCTGGCGCGATGGTGTCGCACGCCGCGATGCCCTCCTCGAGAGTCGCGACGACGATCACTCCGCCATTCGCGAGCGCCGCCCGCGCCACGCCGGCCGTCGGCAGATCGGCGAGCTGACGCTCCAGCTCACGGTCCACGGCCGGCGGCAGCGCCGCGTCGAGCGCCACGAGCAGCGGCAACGCCGCGGGGTCGTGCTCGGCCTGGGCCAGGAGGTCGGCGGCCACCAGCGCGGGATCGGCGCTCGCGTCGGCGAAGACGAGCAGCTCTGAGGGCCCCGCGGGGACGTCGGTGCCGGCGACGCCGGCGACCAGCTGTTTCGCGGCGGTAACGTAGTGGTTGCCCGGCCCCACGATCACGTCGCAGGCCCGCACGGGCCCCGCACCGAATGCCAGCGCCGCGATGGCCTGCGCGCCGCCCACCGCGAGCAGCGCGTCCGCACCCGCCACGGCCGCCGCCGCCAGCACCAGCGGCCCCGGCTTGGGGCTCGCGACCCACACGTCCGGGACGCCGGCGGTGCGCGCGGTGATCGCCGTCATCAAGACGGACGAGAAGAGGGGATAGCGGCCGCCGGGCGCGTAGCACCCGGCGCGCTCGACCGGCGTGACGCGATGGCCCGCCCGCCCGCCGGGCACCGCCACCGTGATGTCGGTGATCGCGCGGCGCTGCGCTTCGGCAAAGCGGCGGATCCGTTCCGCGACGCGCTCGAGGCGTGCGCGGTCGCCCGCATCGAGACGAGCGAGCGCGCTGTCCAGCGCGGGGCGCTCGACGATGAGGGGCTCGCGTGGGCCCATCTCGCCGAATCGCTCGGCGTGCTCACGCAACGCCGGCTCGCCGCGCTGCCGCACGTCTTCCACGATCGCCGCGGCGGCGGCCAGCGCCTCCGCGGGCACGCTGCTGCCGCGGCGCGGGATGTCGCCGATGCGGCGATGCTGGAGCAGCGTCACTTGGCCACCATCGGCCGGCGACTCACGGCGCCGTGGCGGCGCTCGAGCTCGGCGCAGGCGCCCGCGAGCGAGCCGCCGCCGCGCACGAGGGCGACGAGCGTCAGGTAGAGCAGATCGGCGGTCTCATGGACGGTGCGCTCCGCCGTATCGGCATCCGCCAGCTCGCCCGCTTCCTCCCGAAGTTTGGCGGCGAGCAGACCGGGATCGGCCAGCAGGCGCGACGTTCCCGAGCCGGAGACCGGCTGCGACTGGCGCGCGCGAATTACGCGCTCCAGCTCGTCCAGATCGAAGGCGTCGGACCAGCATGCCCGCCGCTCCAGGTGACAGAACCCCACGCCTTGCTGCCGGACGGTGAAGCGCAGCGTATCGCGATCGCAATCGAGATCGATGCGGACCAAATCCTGGGTGTTCCCCGACGTTTCTCCCTTGACCCAGAGCGCGTTGCGGGAGCGCGACCAGTACACGCCACGCCGCTCCGCCACCGCCCGCTCGATCGAGGTGCGCGTGCTCCAGACGAGGCCGAGCGGCCGGCCGAATTCCTCGCATACAACCGTGGGCCACATCCCCTGCCCCGACCGCAGCGGCGCGGCGATCGCTGTCCCGAGCGACAGCGCTTCCGTATACAGCGCCATCCCGACCTGTGCGTCGGCCCCGAGCGCGTCGAGCGTGGCGATCTCGTGCGCGGTCGTGATACCGCCGGCCGCGGTGACGCGCGCGCTGCCGGCGGCGGCGATGGCGGCATGCACGCTGTCGAGATCGAACCCCGCCATCGCGCCTTCGCGCTCGACCTGCGTGAACAGGAATCCGCCGACGGTAGGCGCGAGCTGCGCGATGCGCGCGACGACGCGGCTGCCCGTCTTGGTGCGCCAGCCGTCGACGACGACCTCGCCGCGGACGGCGTCGACCGCCGCGATCACGCGCTCGCGCGGCAGCTGCGCGCACAGCTCGGGTGCGGCGGCGGTGCCGAGGATCACGCGCCGCGCGCCGGCATCGAGCCAGGCGCGCGCCGCCTCGAGGCTGCGGATGCCGCCGCCCACACGGCAGGGCCGGCGCCGCACCATCGCGCGGATCAGATCGGCGTTCGAGCCATTGCCGAGTGCGGCGTCCAGATCGATGACGGCCACCTCACCCGCCACCGCGAATTCGTCGAGGCGTGCGATCGGATCGCCGCCGTCGAGGACGACGTCGCGCCCCTGCCGGAGCTGGACCGCGCGGCCGTTCATCAGGTCGATGCTGGGGACGATCATTGCCGCGCTCGCACCGGCATCCCGCGGGCCGCCAGCTCGGTCTTGATGCCGTCCACGGTGTCGTGGTCGTCGTGCAGCACCGAGGCGGCGAGGACGGCGTCCGCGCCGGCGTCGAGCGCTTCGGCGACGTGCGCGCGCGTTCCGATCCCTCCCGACGCGATCACCGGCACGCGCACCGCCGCGAGGACGGCGCGGAGCAGGGCGAGGTCGTGACCGCCGCGCGTACCGTCGGCGTCCCAGCTCGTCAGCAGAATCTCGCCGGCGCCCCGCGCTGCTCCATCGGCCGCCCACGCGACCGCGTTCGCATGACCCGCCGCGCGGCCGCCGTCGACCAACGCCTCCCATCCTTCGGATCCACGGCGGCGCGCGTCGATCGCCAGCACGACGCACTGCCGGCCGAACTCCGCCGCGAGCTCGGCGAGGAGGTCGGGCCGCCGGATGGCGGCGGTGTTGACGCTCACTTTGTCGGCCCCGGCCGCGAGCAGCCGCCGCGCATCGGCGACGCCGCGCACGCCGCCCCCCACCGTGAGCGGGATGCTGATCGCCGCCCGCACCCGGCGCACCGTGTCGACGTGCGTCCCGCGCCCCTCGGGCGACGCGCCGATATCGAGCATGACGATTTCATCCGCGCCCTGCGCCTCGTAGCGCGCGGCCCGCTCGGCGGGATCCCCCGCATCCCGCAGGCTCTGGAACTGCACGCCCTTGACCACGCGACCGTCGCGCACGTCGAGGCAGGGCACGATGCGCCGGAGCAGACCAGAGGAGCGGACCGGCACGATGCCCGCGGGCCCGGAGGCCGATCCGGCGTCGAGCCAGCGGGACAGTACCTCCAGTCCGTAGCCGCTGGACAGCTCGGGGTGGAACTGGCACGCCAGGACGTTGCCGCGCTCCAGCGCCGCGACGAAGGGGGCGCCGTGTTCGGTCCACGCCGCGGTCCAGCCGCGCGGCGCCTGGAGCAGCGCGTAGGAATTGGCGAAGGCGGCCTCACCGGAGGGGATGCAGCGAGAGCGCAGATCCGCCGTCACGCGGTTCCAGCCGAGGTGGGGCACGCGCACGCCGGGGGGCAGCCGGCGGCAGGTGCCGGGAATAATCCCCAGCCCCGGCATCCCGGGCGACTCGTCGCTGCCTTCGCACAACAGCTGAAGGCCCAAACAGACGGCGAGGAGCGGCGTGCCGGCGTCGGTTGCCTCGCGCACGGCGCGCGCCAGGCCGCGCGCGTGCAGCGCAGCCGCGGCCGGTCCAAACGCGCCGACGCCCGGCAACACCAGGCGCGGCGCCTGACGCACGGCACCGTCCCCCGGGTCGCCGGTGATCGACACCGTCGCACCGAGCCGCGTCAGCGCGCCCGTGATCGACGCGAGATTCGCGACACCGGTGTCGATCACGACGACGTCAGCCATCGAGCGTCCCCTTGGTCGAGGGGATGTCGTCAAAACCCGATGGAGCGATCGCCTGACGGAGCGCGAGGGCGAATGCTTTCATGGCGGCCTCCGCCCGGTGGTGATCGTTCTCCCCGCGCAGCACGTCTACATGCACTGTGGTCCGTGCCGCGGCGGCGATCGAGCGGAAGAGGTGCGCGACGTTCTCGCATGCCAGCCCGCCGATTTTTTCCCGGCGCAGGCCGAGATCCACGTGGGCGAAGGGCCGCCCCGAGATGTCGACCACGGCGCGCGCCAGCGCTTCGTCGAGCGGCGCGAACGCCCAGCCGAACCGCGCGATGCCGCGACGGTCCCCCAGGGCCTCGTCCAGCGCCTCGCCGATCCGCAAGGCGCAGTCCTCGGCGGTGTGGTGATCGTCGACGTGCGTATCGCCCTTGCACGCCAGGGCGAGGTCAAAGCGCGCATGCCGCGCCAGCGACGTCAGCAGGTGGTCGAGGAACCCGATTCCCGTCTGCACGTCGCCACGTCCGCTGCCCGTGAGATCGAGCGACAGCCGGATATCCGTTTCGCGGGTTGCGCGCTCGATCGAGGCTTTGCGCGTCATCGCAGGAGCTCCGCGAGATCAGCCACGTCGTTGAGCACACAGGCGGCGCCGGACGATTGCAGCGCCGCGGATGTGCGCAGGGCGTCGTCGCCCGGGGCGATGACGCCGAGCGGCACGACGTCTGCGCCGGCGGCGGCGGTGACATCGTCTGGCGTGTCACCCACCATCCACGCCCGGCGCACGCCGAGACGCTCGAGGGCCAGGCGCAACGGTGCCGGACTGGGCTTCACGGGGGCGTCTTCCATCGCGACGACGGCCGCAAAGAGCTCCGCGATGCCGGCCCGTTCCAGGAACCACCGCGCCTCGTCGCGCGGACGGCCCGTCACGATCGCGAGCGGCAGCCGTGCCGCCAGCGTCTCGAGCAGCGCGCGCGCCGGAATGAGGCGTTCCTGGTCGCGGAGTCCGAGGTAGATCGGCTGATAGCGAGCAGTGACGTCAGCCAGGGATACCCCCGCGTCACGCCGCGCGATGAGCCGATGGGTCACGACCCAATCGTTGTTCGCATCGCCCGCCCGGATCTCGGCCGCGATGTCGGCCGGGGTAACGCCGACGCCGAATGCCTGCGCGGTCGCGGCGATGGCGGCGCGCTGCGAGTCGCGCACGTCGGCGAGCACGCCGTCGAGGTCGAACAGCAGCGCCTCCGGCGCGAGCACCGTTTCGAGCGACGTGACCAGGCGGGCGAAGTCTGCCGTGTCACCCGGGAGCGTGATGCGCAGCGCCGTCGTGAGGGCCGGTCGGTCGGGGAACGCCCGGACCACGACGCCCAGCGCGTCGAGTGCCGCCGCAATGAACGAGGCGCGCGCGCCACACTCGACAAAGACAAAGTTGGTCTGCGACGGCGCCGGATCGAGTCCGAGCGCGGTGAGCCGCTCGATCAGGGCGGCGCGTTCCTCGCGGATGCGGGCGACGTGATCGCGCAGCTCGGCGGCGGGACCGGCGAGGCGGGCGAGGGCTAACGCCACCGACGGTCCCGCGACGGTGTACGGTCCCCCGGCCGCCCGCATCGCGGCGATCGTGCCCCGGGAGCCCACGGCGTAACCGACGCGGCAACCCGCGAGCCCCCACGCTTTCGAGAGCGTGCGCAATACCAGCACGTTGGGCAGGGCGAGCGCGGCCTCCGTGAGATCGTCGTCCGCGTACTCGACGTAGGCGTGATCGAGCAGCACGATGGCGTCGGGCCGCGCCGCCGAAATTCGCCGCACGTCGTCGGCGGATGCCACGGCGCCCGTCGGATTGTTGGGCGAGACGACAACGGCCACGCCCGTGCGCGCGTGGAGCGCCGAAACGAATGCAGCAGTGGGGAACGGCCCGCGGCCCCAGGGTACGCGTACGATTCGCTCGGCTTGGGCGCCCACCAGGGCGGCAAACCGGTAGAACATCTCGAAGCTCGGGTCGGGAAGGGTAAGCGAGCGGCCGGGCGTGAGGAACGCCCGGAACGCTCGGTCGATCGCTTCGTCGGCCCCGGCCGTGACGATCACGCGCTCAGGCGTCACGCCGAGCCGTTCGGCGAGGGCCGCCTCGAGCCCGCCGATATCGGGATAGCGCCGCAGCAGCTCGGGATCGAGGCTCGCCAACGAGGCGAGCAGCGCGGCCGACGGCGCCGGGCCTTCGTTGCTGTCGAGCTTCAGCATCATGGCACGATCTGGGCGAGGCGCGACACCACGACGTCCGTCCCGCCGGCCGCCTTGACCGCGGGGATCACGGTGGGCAGGGCGTCGCGCGGCACCGCGGCCTTCACCGCGTAGCCGCCGTTGCCGAACAGCGGCGCTACGGTGGCCTGACGCATCGCCGGCAATGCCGCGACGACCGCGTCGAGGCAGGCCGCCGACGCATTGACCTCGAGCATCACGCGGCGGCGCGCGTCGAGCACCGAGCGCAGCAACAGCACGAGGTCCTCGACGCGCCGACGGTCGTCCGCGCGTTCGAGCGCGCGCGGGTTGGCGTACAGGCGGGTCGAGGAGCGCATCAGCTCGTCGATGATCTGGAGCCCGTTCGCCTCGAGCGTCGCTCCCGTGGCGGTGTTGTCCACGATCACGTCGGCGTCTTCGGGGGGGAAGACTTCGGTCGCGCCATAGGACCGCACGAACGTCGCGTCGAGTCCGCGGCGTCCGATCCACGACCGCGCGAGGCACTCATACTCCGACGCCACGACGATGCGGCGGTCGGGAAGCGGTCCCGGTGCGGCCGCGACGACCTGCACGGGATCGAGCTCCGTATCGAGCAGCTCCACCAGCGTGGCGGCGCCGCTCATCTCCGCCACCCAGTCGGCGCCCGCGAATCCGGCGTCGCGGCTGCCCGCGATGAGCATCTCGACCACGTTCTGCGGCTTGAGCAGCTTGGCTTCGGTCTCGGCGAGCGAGACGTCGGGGCGGTAGCCACGCGCCCCCTGACGGACATGGATGCCGGCATCCGCGAGCAACGTGAGCACGCCGGTTTCCATGCGTCCTTTGGGAAGACCAAGTCGCAGCGTCATCGTGGTACTCCAAGTCTGGTGGCAAAACGAAAACGCCGGTCCCAGTGGGGACCGGCGTCGGCGATCGAGCTCAGCGTCTCAGGTCGAGACTAGCGTACGTGCGCCTCCGGCGGTCCCCCGAACGGGTGACGATGATGGTGCCGGTGGTGCGCGACGGGGCGCATGGCTCCTACGTAAGCCCGCGCCGTGGAGGCTGTCAAGGCCGCAGATACCCCCGGGTGTGCATAGGCCTGGTGCTGCGCCGTCACCAGAGCACGACGCGAAGCTCCACTTCCGGATATCCCGACGTCGTGTAGCTCTCCAGTTCCGCGTCGGAGTAGGGCCGGAGAAGGAGCGACGGTTCGTCCAGCAGGTAGCGTCGGAAGAATGCGTTCAGGTAATCGGTGACTATCTGATTCACCCGATCGGGGGCCAGCTCGCGGCGGTGGCGCGCGTGCCAGTCCCTGGGTGCGAACGCTCCGTAAACCGTCAGGAGATCGGCGAACGACGCGTGCCAGGCTCCGCGCACCACGGCTTCCAACACCACGCCACCGGGGCCGGGACGGTAATCGCGCAGACCGAGCTCTGCGCGATTGTAACCGCCGATGATACTCAGTACCGGCTTTTCAAGCCGCAGCGGCCGCGCGGCCGAATCGTATACACTGCCCTCGATTGATGCGCCCGCCTTCACCTCGGGGATCTCGTGGAGAGCCTGTGCGGCGGCCGCACCGCCGAGCGAGTGGCCGAAGTAGCCGATGTTCGCGGTATCGATTCGACCGGTGAACCGGTGACCTGCGCTCGCGTTGAGGCGCGCCAGCGTCTCGATGACGAACTCGGCGTCGCTCACGAGCGTCCGGACCTCGCCGCTGAGCACGTGCCCCCGTTCGGCCTCGGTCTCCCAGGAAGGCTGGTCGAAGCGAGCCACCGATCCGTCCGCAAAAACCGTGACGTTCTCCGAATGCGCATGACCGATTCCCACTACGAGCCAACCGCGGCTGGCCAGATCCTGGAGCATCGACTGGTAGGTCTGGACGGGCCAACTCCTGCCGTGCGAGAACAGCAGCACGGGGAGCGGCGCCACGCTGTCGGATGCCGGGAGGCCGTGCTGCGCGCGCGTGACGACATGGTCCGCGAAGTCGGGTGGCAGTCGATGGGTCCTCGCCCAGGCGCCCGCCGTGATCGAGTCCATGTACGGGACGGGTCGGGTGAGCGGTCCGCGCGCCGGATACCACAGGTGCATCACGATCCGGCGCCGCGCGGGACGTTCGCCACGCGTCTCGACACGCGCGGAGTCCGTCAGGTCAAACCGGTCATAGCCCACCGCGTACGGTCCCCACGGCTCCGGCAGTGCGATGCGTGGCGCATTCGGCGCCCGCTGCGCGAAGGCGTCCGCGACGGCCAGACTGAGCGCGCCCAGCAACCAGATCGTTCGCATACAGAATAATCATCTCCGCCGACGCAAGCGTCTTGTACGGGATCAACCCGTCAGGCTGATTTCCGCATCTGCCGATATCGGGCGGGGGTGCAGCGCATCCGCCCGCGGAACACGCGCGTGAGGTGGCTCTGGTCGGCGAATCCCGACTCCAGAGCGATCTCCGAGAGTCGCAGATCGGTCTCGACGAGCAGATGTCCCGCCCAGTGGACGCGCAACTCCCGGAGCAGGTCTCCCGGCGTGCGGCCGAAGTGAAGACGGAATCCGCGCGCCAGATAGGTGGGATGTACGCCGGATACGCCGGCGACATCCCGCAGACGGAGCGGACGCCGGAACTCGGCGTGGAGATAGTCCAAGGCGCGCTGCAGCGACGTGCGGCTGAGGGGTCCGGGATCGCCGCGACCGAAGGCGATCTCGCGCAGCAACGCCTCGGCCGTCATGCGAGCCGCGTCGTCGTGCTCGCCGCAGGCCCGCGCGATGCGGCGGCCAAGGACACTCAGGTCGCCATGCGCGCTGAAGAGCACTCGCGTGGGCACCGAGGATCGTCGGCGATCCCCATCCTCGAGGGAGGTGTCGCGCATTTCCGCGATCAGGCATCGGGCTCCGCGCTGACCGTACCAGTTCGAGTGTGGCACGCCCGCCGGTTTCGCGAGCACCGTCAACGCTTGGCACCAGCGTGGTCCGTCCGGGAGGATTTCGGCAAACTCGCCGTCGAGCACGATCGTCACGGTCGGCCATTCGTGACAATGGCGCAGCAGCGACAACCCGCCACCGTGCACCGACTCCACAACGCGAAACGGGCCGATGTCGTGTTCAGCAATTGACTGGCCCTGGGAGAGTGGCATCACCGCGCCGGCGCGCTCGGAGCGAAGCGTGGCGGTCATCGACGCAACCTACCGAGTCGCCGTGCGAGGGGGCAAGCACGAAGCGCGCCGTTGGTAATCCTCCAGCACCTGGATGACGTCCTTGCCGTCTTCATCCTCGCCGACGAACAGCAGCTGCTTCAGGTTCTGCGCCTCGCCGCTCGGCTTGATGACGTAGCGGTTGGGATTGGCCCGCACGAAGGCGATCGCGTCGTCGAACGAGTGGAAGTTCTCCTGCGGGATGATCGTGACGCCGGCGTTCTTGAGCTCCTGCTGCCCGAACGCGCGGTCGTCCTCGAGCCGGTCGGTGTACGGGGTGCCGCCGGCCACGAGCTTGCCGCTCGCGCGCAGCTGCTGCGCCTTGGTGCCCTGGCCGAGGACGTCGTCGAAGATCACGACGTCGGCCCACGCCGCGTCGCGCTCCCAGGTGTCGGTCTTGGGGACGAAGCCGTCGGCGATCTCGCGCTCGCTCTCCGCCTCCACGAACAGCTTGACCTCGTGGCCTTCCTTCACGACCTGCCAGGCGATGTCGGCGATCAGGCCGTCGAGTGAGACGAACAGGAACTTCTTCTTATCCAAGGTCAGCTCCGGCGTATGGTGAACTGCGGCAGGCAAAGGTATGAAGAAAGCGGGTCCTTCGCGACGCGCGGATGGCGTACGATGGCGCTACGCCATGCGCACAAGCGCGCGCGTCGCTCAGGATGACATGCGCGCCTTCTTATTAAAAGAAGAGGAAGGAATAAGTCGCAAGGAATTAGGGGTTCTCGGAGGTCACGCGCGAGCATTTTCACGCAGTGAGGGAGCATCTTCCGTGAGTGAGCCTGCTGTTGGCAACGGCGCGTTGACGCTTCGACACGAATTGAGAGGATATCGTTCGGTGCGCCAGCGCTGGTGTTCCGGCGCCCGAGCGTTTTGAACCCCTTTTCCGTCGTCCACAAACGAGGACAGTGCGTTTGTTTCCGAGCACAAATCTCGTGGCCTGATTTATCCAATAGCCCATCAGTGTCGGCAGATGTCCGAACAACGGTGCACGGCGCCGACGCTGTGGCCACAGTCCTCACCCCCTAGCCCCCTCTCCATTCTGGAGAGGGGGAACGAAGGGGTGGTAAGAGGAGGGCGTATGAACGCCCAATTGCGCAGGCGGCTGGAGATGGCCGCGCGGGCTCGCGACTTTCTGCGGGCCCACCAGATGGAGGGAGTAGGGCAGGACCTCGGGCTGACGAAGCTCGAGCAGCTGTTGGAGCACGCCGAGAACCTGGCGACCCAGCAGCGGGTGGGGGTGGCGGTGGAGCGGTCGGCCGTGAAGCAGCGGCAAGAGCTCCGGCGCGCGCTGCAGCCCCGGATACTCGGCTATTTGAGTGCCGTGGGCGCAGTGGTAGGCACCCACAATGCGGAATTGGCGGAGCAGTTCCGCATGCCGCCGCCGAACACCACGCACCAGGGATTGCTCACGATGAGTCGAGCGATCCTGGAGCGGGCGACGGCGCAGAAGGAGCTCCTGGTGCAGCTCGGGATGTCGGAGCAGGTGTTGGACGAGCTCGCTACGGCGCTCGGGCAGTACGAGGACACGCTGCAGGCGACCAGCGCAGGCCGGCGCGAGCATGTAGGCGCGCGCGCCGATCTGAAGGTGGTTGCCGCGGACATCAGCAAGCAGCTCCGCTTGCTGGACAAGGTGGTCCGGTATCGGTTCGGCGATAATGCCGAGCTGATGGGAGCGTGGGAGAGTGCCCGCAATGTGGCTGGGCCGTTCAACACCACGAACGAGCCGCAGTCCGGGGCGGGCGGTAATGAAGCGCCGAAGGCGGCGTGATGGCTGCGCTGGTTTCGGAGGAGAGCGACGAGGCGCGGTGGCCTGATCAACTGCCGCGCCTTGTTGTTTGAGGCTCCTTAGTGACTATCGGATTTCTGCAGCCTAACGCGCTAACCTGACCGTTATGCAGCTTGCGGTCTCGATAATAATCGACGTTATCTTGGAATCGAGACTTATGCAGACATCAACCGTCACCGGAGTCCCTTTAGTGACTCCAGTTAATTACTAGTTAGACGGCCCCTCTATGATATGACCGCAATCATCGAACGCCTTGTCGCTTTTGCCGAACGCCTGCCGCCGTGGCTTCGGCCCGCGTTCTTTGGCGCAGTGATCCTGTTCGCAATCGTTGGGGTTCGGATGCTCTTCCGCTTACCTGCGATCGTGCAGCGGCCGGAGCAATGGGGAGAGTTCGCCCTTGGACTTCTAGGGGCAGCGGGGGCAGGCGCCATCGGGGGTCTGGGATACACCTTACTCGGAGTGCCTGCGCGCCGAATACCTCTGATCGGCGCATACATCTGCGGTGTCATCACAATCGCTGCTTACATGGTGGGGGCGCTCGTGCTGTTTACGATCATCATCCCAGACGATCCCCTCATCAAGGATCGTACGGATCTCATGATCTACGGCGGCGTGACGATCTTCTTTGGGCTTCTTGCCGGCTTCTTTTGGTTCCGTGAAGATGCGCACCGGATCTGAGCGCGGGCCGTCTAACAAGCGCTTGAAGCTGGTCGCGCGTAGGATATTGAATGACACCTTTTTCTTCAGCGCGCCGCAGCTTAAGCGCGATCCGTTAGGCGGCATGCCGTCCCAATTTTTGGAGCCGATCTGGCACCTTTGCTCGAACTCCAGCAAGTCGTCTCAGCGTTGTTCGGTGCCATACTCGCATTAGCCGGACAATCCTTCATGCGACGAGTCACACGCGCGCGAGTCGCGAGGCGTCTAGCCATCGCCTTCTGGGAGGAGCTCAGTGCCGTGCACTTCTATGAGGGTGGCGGCAGCCCAAACTTCGCCGGTTTCTCAGCCCAGACCTTCGACTCTCTCTTTCGGGAGATGGCCGAGTCTCTTCCGGAGACCGTCGCGCGTGATCTCATGCGCTATCATTGGCGCATGAAGTATCTGGAGGAGATGAAGCCTGTCTCAATTCCTTCAACGGGCCACGTGAATCGCCAATTCTGGGCCGAGGCCAAGGATGTCCGGGATAGTCTCCTTGCACGCCTCGACCACTACCGCAAGCGCTCCCTTGCCTCCGTGTTCCTTCGCCCGGCCGAGGTGTACGACAGCCGGACTCCGGGACCTGTGCATGCTGCCTAACCAGCGCTTGGAGCTGGCGGGCGCCCGGAATTAGTGAAGAATTCCGTTTGTGCGCCACCCAGCACCCCAAGGCTTGTGGGCGCTGGCGCGCCCGCGGCGTGAGCGCC
>JAUYMC010000160.1 GCA_030699545.1 Gemmatimonadales bacterium
CGCGCTATGTCGACGCGACGCTCGACGTGTATCGCCGCGCCAAGGCGGAGTGGCCCAACGTGGGCGTCTGCCTGCAGGCGTATCTGCGACGCACGGCGGCGGATCTCGATGCGCTGTTCCCGCTCGCTCCCGCGATCCGCCTGGTGAAGGGCGCCTACAACGAGCCGGCGTCGCTCGCCTTTCCGCGCAAGCGCGACGTCGATGAGCACTATTTCACCCTCGCGGTGCGGCTGCTGACCGAAGCGGCGCGGCAGCGCGCCAAGCCGGTGTTTGGGACCCACGATCTCACGCTCATTCAGACGATCCGCGGGGCTGCCGCCGCGCAGCGGCTCGATGCGGCGTCATACGAATTTCATCTGTTGTACGGCATTCGCGCCGAAGAGCAGCGCCGCCTGGCGGCGGAGGGAGCCACAGTGCGCGTCCTGATCAGCTACGGCAGCGCCTGGTTCGCGTGGTACATGCGGCGGCTGGCCGAGCGGCCGGCCAACGTGTGGTTCGTGCTCCGGAACCTCGTGTAGATTACCGCACGATGGGCTCCTCGATCTCCTCCCCGGCGCAGGGCCGCAAGGCGCGCGAATCGGTCGTCATCCGGTTCGCGGGGGATTCGGGCGACGGCATGCAGGTCACCGGCACCCAGTTCACCGTCGAAACGGCGCTCGCCGGCAGCGACTTCTCCACCTTCCCCGACTTCCCCGCCGAAATCCGCGCCCCCGCCGGCACCACGTTCGGCGTGTCGGCGTTCCAGATTCACTTCGGCGGCGGCGACGTCATGACGCCGGGCGACGCGGTGGACGTGCTCGTCGCGATGAACCCCGCCGCGCTCACGGTGGACCTCGGCGACCTCCGTGTCGGCGGCACGATCATCGTGGACACGGCGGCCTTCACCGCGCGCAACCTCGCGAAGGTCGGGTACGTCGCCAATCCACTCGATGACGGCTCGCTGGCGCGCTACCAGATGCTCACGTTCGACATCACGAAGCTCACCGCCGAAGCGGTGAAGCCGTTCGGCCTGTCGTCGCGCGAGGCCCACCTCTGCCGCAACATGTGGGCGCTGGGGCTGCTGCTGTGGATGTACGGGCGCGAACGGACCGCGACCACCGAATGGCTGCGGCGCAAGTTCGCCGGGAAGCCGGTGATCGCCGACGCGAACGTCGCGGCGCTCAACGCCGGCCACGCCTTCGGAGAGACGGCGGAGATGCCCGAGCATCTCGTCGGCTACGTCGTGCCGAAGGCGGACGTCCAGCCGGGCCAGTATCGCGCGGTCTCGGGCACCGAAGGGTTGGCGTGGGGCCTCGTCGCCGGCATGCAGGCGGCCGGCATCGAGCGCATGGTCTTCGCCGGCTACCCGATCACCCCCGCATCCGCGCTGCTGCACATCCTCGCGACCCTGCGCGACTACGGGGTCGTGACGTTCCAGGCCGAAGATGAAATCGCCGCGAGCGGCGCCGCGCTCGGCGCCTCCTACGCCGGCGCGCTCGGCGTCACCTCGAGCTCCGGTCCCGGCATGGCGCTCAAGACCGAGATGCTCGGCCTCGCCATCGCGACCGAGCTGCCGCTGGTCGTCATCGACTCGCAGCGCGCCGGCCCGTCCACCGGCATGCCGACCAAGACGGAGCAGTCGGACCTGTTCCAGGCGGTGCACGGCCGCAACGCCGACGCGCCGCTCGCGGTGCTCGCCGCCGCCACGACCACCGACTGCTTCGAGGTCGCCATGGAAGCCGTGCGCCTCGCGACGAAGTACATGACGCCCGTCATCGTGCTCACCGACGGCTACCTCGCGCACGCCGCCGAGCCGTGGCGCATCCCCGACACCAGCACCCTGCCCCGGTTCCCGGTCACCTACCGGACCGATCCCGAGGGATTCCATCCCTTCCTCCGCGACCCCACGACGCTGGCGCGGCCGTGGGTGCGGCCCGGGACCCCGGGGCTCGAGCACCGCATCGGCGGGCTCGAGAAGGATTACGACACCGGGCACATCTCCTACGATCCCGACAACCACGCGCGCATGACCAAGACGCGCGCCGACAAGATCGCCGGAATCGCGCGCGACGTGCCCCGCCAGGCAGTGACGTTGGGAGACGATCGCGGGAAGCTCGCGGTCGTCGGCTGGGGCTCGACGTTCGGGCCGATCTACCAGGCGGTGAAGATCGCGCGCGACGAAGGCCGCGACGTCGCGCACATTCACGTGCGCTATCTGAGCCCCTTCCCCGAGAACCTGGGCGAGCTCCTCGAGCGCTACGACCGGGTGCTGGTGCCGGAGATGAACAACGGCCAGCTCGTCAAACTGCTGCGCGCCGAGTACCTCGTGCCGGCGGAGCCGCTCTGCAAGGTGACGGGCAAGCCGTTCCGGGTGACGGAAATCGCGCAGGCGATTCGGAGCCGGACATGACGGTCACGACGATCACCGACGCGCAGCTCGCGCCCAAGGACTACGCCTCCGATCAGGAAGTGCGCTGGTGTCCGGGCTGCGGCGACTACGCGATCCTCAAGGCGGTGCAGAAGACCTGCGCCGAGCTGGGCGTGAGCCGCTCGCGATCCGTGTTCGTGAGCGGGATCGGGTGTGCGGCGCGCTTTCCCTATTACATGTCGACGTACGGCTTCCACACCGTGCATGGCCGCGCGCCGGCGATCGCGACCGGCATCAAGCTCGCCAACCCCGACCTCGACGTCTGGGTCATGACGGGTGACGGCGACGGGCTGTCGATCGGCGGCAACCACATGCTGCACGTGCTGCGCCGCAACGTCGATCTCCAGATCGTGCTCTTCAACAACGAGATCTACGGGCTGACCAAGGGCCAGTACTCTCCGACGTCACGCCGCGGCACGCGCTCCCCCTCGACGCCCCAGGGGTCGATCGAGTATCCGGTCTCGGCGTGCTCGTTTGCGCTGGGCGCGGGCGCGCGCTTCGTCGCCCGCTCGATCGACACGCTCCAGCCGCATCTGGTCGCCACGCTGAAGCGGGCCCACGCCCACAAGGGCGCCTCGTTCGTCGAAATCCTCCAGAACTGCGTCGTCTTCAACGACGCCGTGTTCGAGCACATCACCGGCAAGGACGTCGCCGCCGACGCGCAGGTGCTGCTCGAGCACGGGAAACCGCTGCTGTTCGGCACGAAGCGACAGCAGGGGTTACGCCTCACACCGGGCCGTCTGGAGCTGGACGTCGTGACAGTCGGCGAGAATGGGGTTACCGTTGCCGACGTGCTGGTCCACGACGAAACGAACCGCGCGCTGGCGCAGCTGCTCGCCGCGCTGGAGCCGCCCCTCCCGACGGCGATGGGCGTGTTGTACTGCAGTCCGCTGACGCCCTACGAGCGGGAGGTGCAGGTCGGTCGTGGCGGCAGCCTCGATGCGCTGCTGCGGCGGGAGCGGACCTGGCAGGTGGAAGGGTGACGGACCATCGCGACCGCGGTCCCGACCGCCGCGCGCGCCTGGAGCGGCGCGGCGGCCAGGAGCGGCGCGGCGATGACACGCCGGTCGCCGTCGAGCGGCGCAAGGGCCGCGACCGCCGCCGCACGGAGCGCCGCAAAGGCATCGACCGCCGGCTCGCGGTGCAGTCGGGCGCGCAGCAGATGCAGACGGCGCTGGGCCTGCTGATGAAGCTCGCGCAATCGAAGTCGCTCAGCGACGACGACCGCCGCCTGCTCGATACCGCGATGCTGCGGCTGCGGTTCGCGACGGAGCGGATGGACGATGAGTGACGGGCGGTTAGTGAACCATCTGTAGGCGCTTCCAGGACTCCGGTCGAACTACCTGCCGAGTATCCTCCAGCAAGGCGATCCAGCAGTCAGCGAGGCGAGCCACCGGGATTGGCACCCCAGGGTCGGCGGGCAGCATGGCGCGCGCCGCAAGCTGGTGGCGGGCGACC
>JAUYMC010000171.1 GCA_030699545.1 Gemmatimonadales bacterium
ATCTTGCCGCTCAGGTCGAGCTTCATGCCGTCCCCGCCCCCTCGCTCAGGAACTTCTCGATCTCCGCCGCGGTCCCGAGACTCACCACGTTCGCCCCCGGCACGATGCGCTTCAAGAGGCCCGCCAGCACCGAGCCGGGACCGATTTCCACGAAGCGCAGGCCATCCTCCGGGGCGAGCCGCGCCGCGTGCTCCATGCATTCCACCCAGCGCACCGGCGCCGTCAGCTGATCGGCGAGGAGCCGGCGCGCCCGGCTCGCATCCTTGACCAGCTCCGTGGTCGCGTTGGCCACGATGGGAAACGCCGGCGTCTGAAAGGGGGCGCGTTCCAGCGCAAGCTGCAGATGATTCGCCGCCGGCGCCATGAGCGGGGAATGAAACGCCCCGCTCACCTTGAGGGGTAGGACGCGTTTTGCCCCGCGCTGCTTGCACAGGTCACCCGCGCGCGTGACGGCATCGGGATCGCCGGAGATCACCGTTTGATCGGGGGCGTTGATATTGGCGGCGACCACGACACTGGCCCGTTGCGACGCCTCCTCGCACGCGGTGCAGACGTCGGCTGTGGCGAGTCCGAGGACGGCTGCCATCGTCCCCGGCCGCTCCTCGCCCGCCTTCTGCATCAGCTCGCCGCGGCGGCGCACCAGCTTGGCGGCCTCGGGCGCGGGGAGCGCCCCGGCGGTGACGTAGGCCGAGTACTCGCCGAGCGAATGCCCCGCCGCGCCGACGGCGGCGCCGCCCGGGTGCTGGCGCACGGCCGCGAACACCGCCGCGCTGTGCGCCAGGATCGCGGGCTGGGCGTTCTGGGTCGCCGTGAGCTCGTCTTCGGGGCCGTCGAACATGATGGTGGACAGGGAGAGGCCGAGCGCCGCATCGATCGCGGCGAATGTGTCGCGCGCCGCCGGGAACCGCTCGGCGAGATCTTTGCCCATTCCGACTTTTTGCGCGCCCTGCCCCGGGCAGAGCCAGAACGTCGCTACCACCGCACCACCATGCTGCCCCAGGTGAACCCGGCGCCGAACGCCACGAGCATCACCGTCATGCCCGGCTGCAGCCGGCCCGTCTTGACGGCTTCGTCGAGCGCGATCGCGATGGAGGCCGCGGACGTGTTGCCGAACCGGTCCACGTTCACGTAGACCTTGTCCATCGGCATGTCCGCGTGCTTCGCCGTGGCTTCGATGATCCGGATATTGGCCTGATGCGGAATCAGGAGATCGATGTCGCCGGCGGTGAGCCCGGCCCGTTGCAGCGCGTGATCGCAGGCGTCGGCCATCGAGAGGACGGCGGCCTTGAAAACCTCACGGCCCGCCATCTTGATGTAGTAGCTGTGATCCTTGAGCAGCTCGGCGCTGGGCGGATGCGACGCGCCGCCGCCGGGGCGGTACAGCAGCTCCGCGAGCGTGCCGTCGGACTTGAGGTAGGACGCGAGGATCCCCCGGCCGGTGGTCGAGCGTCGCACGATCGTCGCGCCCGCGCCGTCGCCGAACAGCACCGCCGTGGTGCGGTCGGTCCAGTCCATGATGCTCGTGAGTTTTTCGGCGGCGATCACCAGGACATGGTCGGCCTGTTCCGCGGCGATCACGCCTTCCGCCGCGCTGAGCGCGTAGATGAAGCCGGAGCAGGCGGCGCCCACGTCGAAGGCCGCGGCGTTCTTGGCGCCGAGGATCGCCTGGAGATCGCAGGCCTGTGACGGGAGCAGCCGGTCCGGCGAGGCGGTGGCGTAGACGATCGCGCCGATGTCGAGCGGTGTGAGCCCGGTTTCGGCGAGCACCTGCAGCGCGGCGGCCTTGCCCATGCAGGCGTTGGTTTCTTCCTTGCTCGAGATGCGCCGCTCGCGAATGCCCGTGCGGTCGCGAATCCACTGATCCGACGTATCGAGGATCGTGCTGAATTCGTTATTCGTCATGACGCGCGCGGGGGCGTAACTGCCCGTGCCCCACAGCTCGGCGAACGGCCGCTTCACGCCGGCACGCCTCGTTGCGCGAATTCAGCGGCGATGTCTTCGGAGAGATGGCTTCGCACCGCCTGAACGGCCACGCGGATCGCGTTCTTGATCGCCCGGGCGGGGGACGCCCCGTGGCAGATGATGACCACCCCGCGGACGCCGAGGAGCGGCGCGCCGCCGTAGGTGGCGTAATCGAGCACACGCAGCACCTTGCCCATCTCGGGGCGGGCCAGCACGTCGGGAATCTCCCGCTTCATGAGGGCAACGAACACCCGGGCCGCCGACTCGTAGAATTTCAGCACCACGTTGCCGACGAAGCCGTCGCAGACCACCAGGTCGAGCGGCTGGCCGCGACACTCGCCCGCGGGGATGTCGCGCCCCTCGACGTTGCCGAGATACCGGATGCCGGGGGTCTGCTTGAGCAGCTGATGAGCTTCCTTGACGACTGCGTTCCCCTTCTCGTCTTCTTCGCCGATGTTCAGGAGACCGACGGTCGCCTCGGCGCGCCCCAACACGTCGCGTGCGTACACCGAGCCGAGATGCGCGAAGCCCACGATCTCGCGAGCGTCGCAATCCACATTGGCACCGGCGTCGAGCACCAGGAGCGGCTGTTGCCGGGCCGTCGGCAGGGGCGCCGCGATCGCGGCGCGCTGCACGCCGGAGTGGAGGCGCAGCAGCAGCGTGCTGGCCGCCATGACGGCGCCGGTGTTGCCGGCGGAGATGAAGGCGTCGGACTTTCCTTTCTTCTGGAGCTCGAGGCCGACCGCGATCGACGAGCGCGGTTTGCCGCGGACGGCCGCGAGCGGCTTCTCGCCCATGCCGACGACGTCGGGGGCCTCGATGATTTCGATGCGCGCGCGGTCCGCGCCGGGCGTCGCGGCGAGCGCGGCCTCGATGTCGGCGGTCCGGCCCACCAGCTGGACGCGAAAACCGGGCGGCAGGTCCGTGAGGGCCTGGGCGGCGCCTTCCACCTCCACGCGTGGAGCGGTGTCGCCCCCCATCGCGTCCAGCGCGATGCGGATCACGTCAATCCTCGACGGTTACCCGCTGCTGGTCCTTGTAGTAGCCGCAGGTCGGGCACACGCGATGCGGCTGTTTCTGGTCGCCGCAGCGGGGACACGGCTGGAGCGTGGGACGCTCGGCCTTGTAATGCGTGCGGCGCGCGCGCTTCTTGCGCTTGGAGGTTCTACGCTTCGGGACGGCCATGACGATTCAGATCCTTGGTTAGGAGCGAAGCCCCTGCCAGCGGGGGTCGACGGCCGGCGCGCATGCGCACAGGCCGGTATTCAAATTCGTGCCGCAGTGCGGGCACAATCCTCGGCAATCCTCGCTACACACGATGAAGCGCGGTACCGAGAGCAACAGCTCTTCGCGCACCGCGGGCGCGAGATCGACTGCGGTCGCCTCCGACGCCAGGGCATAGGCGTCGGGGTCATCCAGCGCTTCGGGGTCCGTACTGAACAGCGCCGAGATCTCCGCCTGAATCGGGGCCCGCAGCGGCGTCAGGCAGCGGCGGCACTCCCCCTCGACGACCGTCCGCAACGACCCCTGCCAGAAGAAGCGTTCTGCCCCGATGGCCTGCAGCCGTCCCTGCACGGCCACCGGCGCTCCCAGCCGGGCATCGAGCCCCTCGAGGGCGGGATCATCCGGCGACAGCTCTCCCCGGGTTTCGACCGGTCCTGCCGCCAGCTCGCGAACATCGATGCGCAGCATGGTGAGCGAAGCTAAACCCTTGTGGCACTTGCGTCAACACGCTCACACCAGGTCGCGCTCGGGGAAGAAAAACGCCACTTCGCGCGCCGCATTCTCGGCGGAATCGGACGCGTGAATGGCGTTGCGCTCCTTGGACTCGGCGTAGAGCCGGCGCACCGTCCCCGGCTTGGCCTCGGCGGGGTCGGTGGCGCCGATGACGCCCCGCAGGTGCGATACGGCGTCGTCGCGCTCCAGCGCGACGGCCAGGGCCGGGCCGGAGGTCATGAACGTCACGAGCGATCGAAAGAACGGACGCTCCCGGTGCACCGCATAGAAGTCTTCGGCGCGTTCCTGGGAGAGCCGGAGCAGACGGGCGCCGCGGAGACGGAAGCCCTCCCCTTCGAGATGCGCGAGGATCTTGCCGGTCTTGTTGGCGGCCACGGCATCGGGCTTGATGATCGCGAGCGTGAGCATGCAACTCCTGAAAGGCGTGAGGAGGCGTTGTTACGGTGTCGTCACGAGGCGGCGAATGAGGTCGGCGCGGGTGAGAAAGCCCACGACGACGCCCTCGCGCACCACGGGAAAGCGATCGACGTCCTTGTGGTTCATGAGATTCGCGACGTCGGTGAGCGTCTGCTCTTCCGACAGGCACAGCACGGCGCGCGACATCACGTCCCTCACCGGAAGGCCGCGGGGATCGCCGCTGCCGGGATGTCCGGCCGTCAGGTTCGCCGGGAGCGCGCGAACCTTCCCGCTTTTCGAGCGCTGCAGGTACTCGGGGAGCAGGTACTTGAGCAGCTCGCGATGCGTCACCATCCCCATCAGCGAGCCCTGGTCATCCACGACGGGCACGGCGCGCACGTCCTTGTCGTTCATGAGCTGCGCCACCTCGCCGAGGCTCTGGTCGGGCCGCGCGGCGAGCACCTGCGGTGTCATGAGATCGCGCACCGTCAGGTGGCTGGGCAGCTCGACCGCCTCGAGCGCGGGCGCCTGCACCAGCTGCTCGGGGGTCTTGGCGGCGAGCAGCATGAGCACCGTGGCGGGATCGGAGAGGATGCGCGCGAACGCACCCACGACTTGCAGATACGTCGGGGTCTCGCGCGGCGGGGCGACGATCAGGATGACGATGCGCGCCGTGCGATGCGGGTCCTTTTCCCAGCGGATCGGCGTGGGCGAGACGCCGACGGCCGTGACGAGCTTGCGCACCGCCTCGGTCCGGAAGTGGGGCAGGAAGGCGTGCTCGCCGACGCTGACCATGTCTTCCGGCCAGGCGTTGCGAATGACGGCCTGGAGCCGGTTGGCTTCGGTGACCGCGCCGGTTTCCACGAGGCGCTCGGCCAGCCGCTCGGTGGCTTCCTTCACGGTGTGGGCGATGAGCGGCACGACTACGTGTCGCGGCTCGACAACCTCGCGCAGCTTCACAGACGCTCCCGCAGCAGAGGGACGACATCGGCCGGCCGCTTCATCACGCCAATCCCCGCGCGCTCGAGCGCGGCCATCTTTTCCGCGGCGGTTCCCGACGAGCCGGAGATGATCGCGCCGGCGTGCCCCATCCGCCGGCCGGGCGGCGCCGTCTGCCCGGCGATGAACCCCACCACCGGCTTGGTGACGCCGCTGCGCGCGAATTCCGCCGCCTGCTGCTCGTCGGTCCCGCCGATTTCCCCAATCATGACGATCGCGGTGGTTTCGGGATCCGCCTCGAACGCGGCGAGGCAGTCGATGAAGTTCGTCCCGATCAGCGGATCGCCGCCGATCCCCACGCACGTCGACTGCCCGAGCCCGTTGGTCGACAGCTGATGAATGATCTCGTAGGTGAGCGTCCCGCTGCGGGACACGACGCCGATCGGGCCGGGCGTGCAGATGTTGCCGGGAATGATTCCCACTTTCGACTGGCCGGGCGAGATCAGTCCGGGGCAGTTGGGGCCCACGAGCCGCGCGCCGCGCTCGCGCACGAACGGCAGGACGCGCGTCATGTCGAGCACCGGGATGCCTTCGGTGATGCCGACGATCAGCGGAATCCCGGCGTCGGCCGCCTCGAAGATCGCGGAGGCCGCGACGGCGGCCGGCACGTAGATCACGCTGGCGTTCGCCCGGGTGGCGGCCACCGCCTCGGCGACCGTGTTGAAGACCGGGACGCTGCCCTCGAAGCGCTGGCCGCCCTTCCCCGGCGTCACGCCGGCGACGACCTGCGTGCCGTACGCCAGCATCTGCTTCGCGTGGAACGAGCCGTCCCGGCCGGTGATGCCCTGCACGACGAGCCGCGTGCGCCGGTCGATGAAAATGCTCACGCGCCCTCCGTCGCGAGGGCGACGGCCTGCTGCACCGCGACGTCCATGTCGGTGCCGGCGGAGAACCCCGCCCGCGTCAGGATCTGCATCGCCTCCGCTTCGTTGGTGCCGGTGAGCCGGATGACGATGGGAACCGCGAGGGGGAACTGGCTGGTCGCCTGCACGATCCCGTTGGCCACGTCGTCGCAGCGCGTGATCCCGCCGAAAATATTGAAGAGGATGACCTTGACGCTCGCATCCGCGGTGATGATGCGCAGGGCGCTCACGACTTTCTGCGGGTTGGAGCTCCCGCCGATGTCGAGAAAATTCGCCGGCTCGCCGCCGTAGAATTTCACGAGGTCCATGGTGGCCATGGCGAGGCCGGCGCCGTTGACACAACAGCCGACCGACCCGTC